>JACXUW010000456.1 GCA_014763705.1 Micrococcales bacterium
GTGCCGGCGTAGCGCGCCGCCACCGCCCGGGCGGCGTCGAGCACCTGCGGGCTGAGCACCGGCTCGGGCGAGACGAGCCGCCGCAGCGAGCTGAGCCGGCCGGTGTGCTCGGCGGCCGCGCGCCGCTCGAGGACCCAGCCGTCGAGGTCCTGGCCGGCGAAGCGCACCTTGACCCGGGCGCCGGCGACCGCGCCCTGCGCCATCGAGGAGGGCACGAGGTACTCGAAGGGCCGGTCGAGGTGGGCGAGCCCGGTGTCGACCTGGACCAGGGCGACCGGGAGCTCGTCGGCGGGCGGGTCGTCGCCGCGCAGCCGACGCGGACGGGAGGCCGTTGCGCCCGCGAGGAGGGCCAGCTGCTCCCCCTCCTCGTCGGTCCCGGTCACGCGCCGAACCTAGCGGAGCCCTCAGCCGGCGACCGCGCGCTGCAGGGCCTCGACCCGGTTCGTGCGCTCCCACGTGAAGGCGTTCTCGACGCCCGCGGCGCCGGTGCGCCCGAAGTGGCCGTAGGCCGCCGTCGGCTTGTAGATCGGCCGGAGCAGCTCGAGGTCCTCGAGGATGGCGAGCGGACGCAGGTCGAACACCTGGCGGATGGCGGCCTGGATCCGCTCCACCGGCGCGGTCTCGGTGCCGAAGGTCTCGAGGTACAGGCCGACCGGCTGGGCGACGCCGATGGCGTACGCGACCTGGACCTCGCAGCGCCGGGCCAGGCCCGCGGCGACGACGTTCTTCGCGACCCAGCGGGTGGCGTACGCGGCCGAGCGGTCGACCTTCGAGGGGTCCTTGCCGGAGAACGCACCACCGCCGTGGCGGGCCATCCCACCGTAGGTGTCGACGATGATCTTGCGGCCGGTGAGGCCGGCGTCGCCCATCGGGCCGCCGATGACGAACTTGCCCGTCGGGTTGATGTAGGTGCGGAAGGAGTCGGTGCGCAGCGTCGTGCCGCCGTCGGCCAGCTCGGCGAGGACGGGGTCGATGACGTGGGTGCGGATGTCGGGCTCGAGCAGGCCCTCGAGGCTGACGTCCTCGGCGTGCTGGGTCGAGAGCACGACCGCGTCGAGGGAGACCGCGCTGTCGCCCTCGTAGGCGATGGTCACCTGGGTCTTGCCGTCCGGGCGGAGGTAGGACAGCTCGCCGTTCTTGCGCACGGCGGTGAGCCGCTCGGAGAGCCGGTGCGCGAGGTAGATCGGCAGCGGCATGAGCTCGGGGGTGTCGTCGCAGGCGTACCCGAACATCAGGCCCTGGTCGCCGGCGCCCTGCTTGTCCTTCGGGTCGACCCCGCCGCTGCGGTTCTCGAACGCGGTGTCGACGCCCTGGGCGATGTCGGGGCTCTGCTGGCCGATCGAGACCTCGACGCCGCACGACGCGCCGTCGAAGCCCTTGGTGGAGGAGTCGTACCCGATCCCGAGCACCGTCTCGCGCACGATCGACGGGATCTCGACGTAGGCCTCGGTCGTCACCTCGCCGGCGACGTGGACGAGCCCGGTGGTCACCATCGTCTCGACGGCGACCCGGCTGTGGGGGTCCTGGTCGAGGAGGGCGTCGAGGATCGAGTCGGAGATCTGGTCGCAGATCTTGTCGGGGTGGCCCTCGGTGACCGACTCGGACGTGAACAGGCGTGCGGACACGCGGCAACTCCTTCGATGGGGGGCGGCGGCCCCGGTCGAGCGGGCACGCACCGGCCCCAACATACCGGTGGTCGAGATGCCGAACGGGTCCGGTCCGACGTCCGGCCCGGACCGTGGAATCATGGGCCGCGTGTCCGACGGGTCCAGCAGCGACGTGGTGCAGGCCGGGCGGGACGTGACGACGTCCGCGAGCCCGGTCGACGAGGCGCTCTCCCTGCTCACCCGTGCCCAGGACCTCGCCGACCAGCTGCGCGAGGACGCCGGCCGGGAGGTGAGCGAGGCCCGGGCGGAGGCCGCCCGCCTGCGGGCCGAGTCCGCGGAGGCGGCGCACGAGCTCGCCGAGCTGCAGGCCCGCGTGGAGTCCTCCCGGGCCGAGGCCGAGCAGCGGCTCGCGGAGACCCGCGCCGAGGTCGAGATCATGCTCGCCGACGCCGCCGACCAGGCGTCCCTGCTGCGGGCCCGCGCCACGAAGGCCAGCGACGAGGCCATCGCCCTCGCCGAGGAGCAGGCGGCCTCCCTCGTCGCGCAGGCCCGGGAGCGGGCCGACGAGCTGCTCGCGACGGCAGGCAGCGAGCACGAGAGCACGATGGCACGGCTCGCCGACGAGGAGCGTGCCCACCAGGAGCGCTGGGCCGCCGAGCACGCGGCGCACACCGCCGAGCTGGACGCGCTCCGGGAGCGCACGCACGGCGAGCTGGCGACGCTGCGCGAGGAGGCCGAGGCGTACGTCGCCCGGCACCGCGCCGAGGCCGAGACCGAGGTCACCCGGCGGATCGCCGAGCTGACCACCCGCGAGCGCGGCGCCGCGGTCGAGGCCGAGCTGCTCGTCGAGGACGCCCACAAGGACGCCCTCCGCATCCGCACGGACGCCGAGGCCGAGGCCGCGCGCGTCGTCGACAGTGCCGAGAAGCACCTCGCCTGGGCACAGGGCACCGTCCGCGAGGTCCTCGACCGCACCGAGGAGGAGCGCGAGCGCCGGGCCCGCGAGCACCACCAGGAGCTCGTCGAGCGGACCCGCCAGCACCGGCAGCGCGTCCAGACCCTCCTCGGCAGCGCCACGGCGAAGAGCCGCGACCGGCTGGCGGGC
>JACXUW010000457.1 GCA_014763705.1 Micrococcales bacterium
GGCGGGGGAGTCGGGCTGCAGGGTCAGGCTGATCGAGTTGATGCAGTAGCGCTGGTCGGTCGGGGTGTCGAAGCCCTCTCCCTCGAAGACGTGTCCGAGGTGGCTGCCGCAGGACGCGCACCGGACCTCGACCCGCGTCATCCCCATCGACCGGTCCTCGAGCAGCTCGACGGAGTCGCCGGCCAGCGGGCTGAAGAACGACGGCCACCCGCAGTGCGAGTCGAACTTGGTGTCCGAGCGGAACAGCTCGGCCCCGCACGCGCGGCAGGCGTAGACACCGACGGTCTTGCTGTCGGTGTACTCGCCCGCCCACGGGCGCTCGGTGCCGGCCTCGCGCAGCACCTGGTACTCGGCGGGGGAGAGCTGCTCGCGCCACTCGGCGTCGGACTTGGTGACGGCGTACTCGCGACCGGTCTGCTTCATCGTCATGTCCGTCCCAACACCGCCCCGCACCCGATGGTTCCCGCCGCCGCGGGCCGAAAGGACCTCGTGAGGACCCGGGACGTCGGCCCACCTCGTTAGGCTCGCGCTCATGGCCGATGCGCAGATCGTCGAGGTCGAGGGCCCGGGGGGCGTGCGCGAGGTGCGCCTCAGCAGCCCGGACCGGCTCATGTGGCCGGACGCCGGGGTGACCAAGGGCGACCTCGCCGGGTACGTCATGGCCGTCGGCGACTGCCTCGTGCGGCACATCGGCGACCGTCCGGTCACCCTCCAACGCTTCCCCGAGGGCATCGAGGGCGAGGAGTTCTACCAGAAGAACCCGCCGAAGGGGATGCCCGACTGGGTGCGCACCGTCTCCTGCCGGTACCCGAGCGGCCGGCGGCACCCGCAGATCGTCGTCGACGAGGTCGCCACGGCCGTCTGGGCCGTGCAGATGAACACCGTCACCTTCCACCCGTGGCCGGTCCGGACGGCGGACACCGACAACCCCGACGAGCTGCGCATCGACCTCGACCCGCAGCCCGGGCGCACCTTCGCCGACGCCGTCGAGGCCGCCGTCGCGCTGCGCGAGCTCATGGCCGAGCTCGGGCTCACCGCGTGGGCCAAGACGAGCGGCAACCGCGGCGTGCACGTCTACGCCCGCGTGACACCGACCCACGAGTTCCTCGACGTGCGGCACGGCGTCATCGGCATCGCCCGCGAGCTCGAGCGCCGCCTGCCCGACCTCGTCACCGCGTCGTGGTGGAAGGAGGAGCGTGGCGAGCGGGTGTTCGTCGACTTCAACCAGGCCTGCCGCGACCGCACGATCGCCTCCGCGTACAGCCCGCGCCCGCTGCCCGGCGCCCCGGTGTCGATGCCGGTCACCTGGGCGGAGCTGACCACCGTCACGCCCGGCGACTTCACCGTGCTGACGGTTCCGGACGTCCTCGAGGACCGCGGCGACGCATGGGCCGGCATCGACGACGCCGTCGGCGACGTGTCGACCGCGATCGCCCTCTGGGACAGGGATGTCGAGGAGCGCGGTCTCGGCGAGCTCAACTTCCCGCCGGACTACCCGAAGATGCCCGGGGAGCCGCCGCGCGTGCAGCCGTCCAAGCGCCGCCAGGACAAGGCCGACGACGAGTACATGGCCCCCAAGGCGGAGCGCGACGCGGCGCTGCGCGAGGAGTGGGGGATGCCCGTCGTGCCGCCCGTGCCGCCGATGCTCGCCAAGCCGGTCAAGGGGCTCGACGCCACGGCGCTCAAGGACCTCGAGGTCGTCTACGAGCCGAAGTGGGACGGCTTCCGCTCCATCGTCTTCCGCTCCGGTGACCGCGTCGAGATCGGCAGCCGGAACGAGAAGCCGATGACGCGCTACTTCCCCGAGGTCGTCGAGGCAGCGCTGGCCAACCTCCCCGAGCGCTGCGTCGTCGACGGCGAGATCATCGTCGTGCGACCCGGCGAGGACCGCCTCGACTTCGACCTGCTGAGCCAGCGCATCCACCCCGCGGCCAGTCGGGTGAAGAAGCTGTCGGTCGAGACGCCGGCCCGGTTCGTCGCCTTCGACCTGCTCGCCCTCGGTGACGACGACCTCACCGGCCGGCCGTTCGCCGAGCGTCGTGCCCTCCTCGAGGAGGCCCTCGCCGGCGCGCAGCCGCCCATCCACCTGACCCCCGCGACCCGCGACCGCGCCATCGCCGCGGAGTGGTTCACCGAGTTCGAGGGCGCCGGCCTCGACGGCCTCGTCGCCAAGCCCGTGGACGGCCCGTACGAACCGGACAAGCGCACCATGCTCAAGATCAAGCACGAGCGCACCGCCGACTGCGTGGTCGCCGGCTACCGCACCCACAAGTCCGGTGACGACGTCATCGGCAGCCTGCTGCTCGGCATCCACGACCCCGAGGGCACGCTCGTCTCGGTCGGGGTCATCGGGGCCTTCCCGATGGCCCGGCGCAAGGAGCTGTTCGCGGAGCTGCAGCCGCTGGTCACCGACTTCGACGAGCACCCGTGGGCGTGGGCGAGGCAGGAGGAGGGCAACCGCACGCCGCAGAACGCGGCCGGCAGCCGCTGGGCGGCCGGCAAGGACCTCTCCTTCACCCCGCTGCGCCCCGAGCGGGTCGTCGAGGTGCGCTACGACCACATGGAGGGCGTCCGGTTCCGGCACACGGCGCAGTTCGTCCGGTGGCGCCCGGACAAGGACCCCGCCGACTGCACCTACGACCAGCTCGACGAGCCGGTCTCCTACGACCTGTCCGCCGTCCTCGACGGGCGGCCGGGATGACCGACCTCGTC
>JACXUW010000458.1 GCA_014763705.1 Micrococcales bacterium
GCGCGGACGGCCTCGGCGAAGGTGTTCGCGATGCCGCCCGACCCGATGGCCGCCCCCCGGGTCCGCTGGGGGGTGCTCGGGCCGGGCGGCATCGCGAACACCTTCGCCGAGGCCGTCCGCGCGGGCACTCGCTCCGAGGTCGTCGCGGTCGGCTCCCGGTCCGCCGAGCGGGCCGACGCGTTCGCCCGGCGGCACGGGGTCGCCCGCTCCTACGGGTCGTACGAGGAGCTCGTGGCCGACGAGGACGTCGACGTCGTGTACGTGGCCTCCCCGCACAGCGAGCACCGCGAGCACGCCCTGCTCGCCGTCGCCGCCGGTCGCCACGTCCTCGTCGAGAAGGCCTTCGCCCGCAGCCTCCGGGAGACCGACGAGGTGCTCGATGCCGCCCGCGCCGCCGGCGTGCTCGCCGCCGAGGCGATGTGGAGCCGGTACCTCCCGCAGTACGACGTGGTCCGCCGGACGGTCGCTGAAGGAACGCTCGGCGACGTCGCCCTCGTCCAGGCCGACCACGGCCAGCTGCTGTGGCCCGACGGTCCCCGGCGGCTCTGGGACCCCGCCCTCGCCGGTGGGTCGCTGCTCGACCTCGGGGTCTACCCGATCCACTTCGCCCACCACGTCCTCGGCGGCCTCGAGGACGTCGCGGCTCTCGGCGTGCTGACGCCCGAGGGGGTCGACGCCACCCTCGGCGTCACCGCGCGGCGGGGCGGAGCGCTGGCCCGGATGACCTCGACGATGGCCGCGGCCACGCCGTGCGCGGCGCTCGTCGCCGGGTCCGCCGCGCGAGTCGAGCTGACCGGGCCGGGCTGGTTCTACGGCGCGGCCACGGCGGTCCGGCTCGTCGGCCCCGGCGGATCGGTCATCGACACGGTGGCCCCTGAGCACCCCGACCACGGCTTCCGCTACCAGGTGGCCGAAGTGGCGCGGGCGGTCGCCGAGGGGCGGCACGAGCCGTGGTCGGTGCCGTGGACGGCCACCCGTGCGGTGATGACGGTCATGGACGAGGTCCGCCGACAGGTCGGCGTCACCTACCCGGGAGAATGACGGGCATGGCCGACCTCCACCTGTGGCTCCGCCACGAGTCCCGCTCCACCGAGCGCCGGGCCCCGCTCGTCCCGCACGACGCCGCCCGGCTCGTCGCCGACGGCGTCCGTGTCACCGTCGAGGAGTCGCCCCAGCGCGTCTTCACGAGCGAGGCCTACCGCACCGGCGGCTGCGAGATCGTGCCGGCCGACTCGTGGCCGGACGCCCCGGACGACGCCTACGTGCTCGGCATCAAGGAGCTGCCTGCGGCCCCGGATGCGTTGCGGCACAGCCACATCTTCTTCGGGCACGCCTACAAGGGCCAGGCCGGCGCCGGCGACCTGCTCCGGCGGTTCGCCGAGGGTGGTGGCGAGCTGCTCGACCTCGAGTACCTCACCGTCGACGGCCGCCGGGTCATCGCCTTCGGCTACTGGGCCGGGTACGTCGGCGCCTCGCTCGGTGTCCTCGCGACGCGTGGAGCGCTCCAGCCGCTCCACCCGATGGAGAAGGCGGAGCTGGATGCGCTGGTGCGCGCCACCGGGGCCGACGGTCTCGAGGCGCTTGTCGTGGGGGCGCAGGGCCGCAGCGGGCACGGCGCCCTCGACGCGCTGTTCGCGGCGGGCGCGAGGGTCGACGGATGGGACCGGGAGGACACCCGGGTCCTCGACCGCGAGGCCCTGCTCGACCACGAGCTGCTCGTCAACTGCGTCCTGTCCACCACTGCCCAGCCGGCGTTCGTGCGCCCGCAGGACCTCGCGGCCGAGCGTGCCCTGCGGGTCGTCGCGGACGTCACGTGCGACGTGACCTCCGAGCACAACCTCGTCCCGGTCAACCGGGCGATCACCTCCTGGGAGGAGCCGGCGCGCCGGGTGCACGAGGACCCCCCGCTGGACGTCATCGCCGTCGACAACCTGCCCTCGCTCCTGCCGCGCGAGGCGAGTGTCGCGTTCTCCGCCGACCTCGTGCCGCTCGTGCCGGCCCTCGCCGGCCGGCGTGGGCCGTGGCGCGAGGCCGAGAACGCCTACCGAAGCGCCCGGGGGCTGCGCTCGGCCTGACCCGTCGGCTCAGCGGACGAGGACGCGCGAGCCGATGGGCATGAGGCCCTCGGCCCAGATCATGTCGATGGCCGCGTTGCTCAGCCGCGCGCAGCCGTGCGAGGCGGGGTAGGGCGGGATGCTCGGGGAGCCGTGCACGGCCCAGCCCCGGTAGAAGTACTTCGGCCGCCACAGCTCGCCGAGGTCGCTGTCGTCCTGGCCGTCGACCTGGCGGAACACGGTGAAGCTGCCGGTCGGGGTGTACGCCGTGGACGTGTGGCCGTTCGACGTGTACTGCTCACCGCTGCCGGTGGAGGTGTTGAGGGCGAGGACCGGGCGGCCCTTCCGCACGACCATGAGCACCTGGCGCCGGAGGTCGATCTCGACGCCGTCGCCGGACAGGGTGGCCCGCGGCCGGGTCCCCGCGGCCAGCGCGGCCCGGGTCCTCGGCCCGACGACGCCGTCGCGGGAGAGCCCGGCCGACTTCTGGAGGGCGAAGACCGCCTGCTGGGTCAGCGAGCCGAACCGGCCGTCCGGGGTGCCGAGCCAGTACCCGAGGGCGGTGAGCCGCTGCTGGAGCTCCAGCACCTGCGCGCCCGTCGAGCCGTAGGACAGGGACGCCGGCGTCGACGGGGTCGGGCTCGGCGTGGCCG
>JACXUW010000459.1 GCA_014763705.1 Micrococcales bacterium
CCGCCGGTCGAGGAGGTCAAGGTCGGCATCCAGATCCTCCAGTCGCTCAACCTGCGCCCGCGCAAGCTCGAGATCGTCTCGTGCCCCTCGTGCGGCCGTGCCCAGGTCGACGTCTACAAGCTCGCCGACGAGGTGACGGCCGGCCTCGAGGGGATGACCGTGCCGCTGCGCGTCGCCGTCATGGGCTGCGTCGTCAACGGCCCGGGTGAGGCCCGCGAGGCCGACCTCGGCGTGGCCTCCGGCAACGGCAAGGGGCAGATCTTCGTCAAGGGCGAGGTCATCAAGACCGTCCCGGAGAGCGCCATCGTCGAGACCCTCATCGAGGAGGCGATGCGCATCGCCGAGGAGATGGGCGAGCCGGTCGACGAGGAGTCCGCGGGCGCACCCACGGTCAGCGTCTCCTGACCGGCCGGCCCGGGCGGCGCGTCTGCTCAGGGCTCGTCGGGCAGCTCGCGGCGCGGTGACCCCGACAGCGACCGGTTGAGCGAGAACAGGCGACCGAGCACCGGCATGAGGACGATGTTGAGCCCGTGCAGGATGCCGATGACGAGCAGGATCCCGCCGACCCGCTCGAGCTCGTAGGTCACCTGCTGCGAGGTCACCGCGCCGCTCACCTCGTTGTGCCAGTCGGCCTGGGGTGCCACCTGCATCGAGAAGAGGATGTAGGCGGCGAAGATCAGGTAGTAGACGATGTCGGTGAGCACGATGTAGCTCTTGCCGGTCAGCGGGTTGTCGTGGAAGACGTCGGCGGCGTAGGCGCGGCCGAACCGCTTGATGAACGGGCCGAGCCAGACCGCGAGCACGAGGAGCACGACGGTCGTCGCGACTTCGAGGATCCACCAGGGCATGACGAGGTCTCCGTTCTGGGCGCGGGGGGTGAGGACGAGGACCGCGGCGGTCGCGGCGGCGAACACGGCGGCGCCGGCCACGGCCGCGCCGAGCAGGGCCCGCCGCCGCCGCCGGTCGGCGTCGACGCTCTCGACGACACGGTCGAAGAGGTCGGGGGAGGGGCGGGTCGGAGCGGTCCGCAGGGCCCGGCCGATGCGGTCCTCGAGGTCGGTCATCGGTGCGCCTCCAGTGTCGTGGCGAGCGCGTCGAGGCCTCGCTGCAGATGGGTCTTGACGGTGTTCGTCGACAGTCCGAGCGTCGCCGCGATGTCGGCGACGGACAGGTCGTGGTAGTAGCGCAGGGTCACGCAGTCGCGTTGTCGGCGCGGGAGGCGGCGGAGGGCGTCGACGACCGCCCGCCGCTCGGCGCGCTGCTCGGCGGTCTCGGCCGCGGAGGGCGCGTCGGGGGCGACGGGCGGCCGGTGCCGCAGAGACACCAGGCCCCGCCGGTTGTGGTCGCGGGCCAGGTTGATGACGATGGAGCGCAGGTAGGCCGCCGCGCGGTCGGGGTCGCGCAGCCGGCCGCGCGTGCGGGCGAACCGGATGAAGGCCTCCTGGACGAGGTCCTCGGCCGCGGTCGTGTCGTCGACGTAGAAGCGCGCCAGCCGGGTCAGCGACACCGCCTCGGTGTCGAAGAGCGTCGTGAGGTCGGGCACGTCGGTGGCCTCCGCCGCCGACGTGCCCTCCATCGAGTCGGACACGACCTCCATCACGCCTACGGACGTCCGAGGGGCGCGGCCGGGTGACACCACGACCTGACGAATCCGGCCGCGGATCCTCGTCGAGGTTGGCGGGCCCCGGTCGTCACCCGGTGCGGACACCACGCACGTCCACCAGGTGACCGCCCTCCCGCATCCCCGACCCCGAGGAACACCATGTCCGGCTCCCGTCGACTCCTCACGCTCTCCGCCATCGTCGCACCGCTGGTGGTCCCCGCCACGACTTCCGTGCCCGGGGTCGCCGCCTCGGTCGCTCCGTCACCGTGCGGGCACCGGGTCCTCGGACCTCCGGGCCGCAGCCACGCCGTCCTCCGGGTCGGTGTCCGCCACCTCGCCGTCACCGTGCGGGCCGGCCGGGCGGCGGGCACGAGCCGGTTCCGGCTCGACGCAGGCCGGGACGGGGTGACGTCGTGACCCGGCTGCTGCGCGGCCTGGCGGCCGGCGCGCTGCTCGGCGCGGCGTGGGGCGTCGTGGCCCGGTGCTTCATGCGGCTGCTCACGACCCAGCCGGAGTTCAGCTGGGAGGGCACCCTGGCCATCCTCGGGATCGCCGCGTGGGCGGGCGCCTGCGTCGGGCTGGTCCGCGCGGCCCGGAGCGCCGGCCGGTCGGGCTGGTGGCGGCTGGCGGCGCTGCCCGCAATCATCCTCTTCGCCGGCCCCGGGTCGCTGTTGGTCCCGGCCGCCGTCGGGTTCGCGCTCGTGCTGCGTGGCGGTCGGGTGGGTCGCGTCGTCGGCCCGGTGCTCGTCGCCGCGACACCGGTCGTCGCCGCGCTGCCGGACCCGGAGTCGGTCCCGACGTCGCCCACCGCCGGCCAGGTGGGCGGGCTCGCCCTGCTGACCCTGGCGGCGGCACCACTCGGCTGGGCGCTCGCCGGGGTCGTCCGCCGGTGGCGTGCCGGGCCGTCGTCGGCGGACGCGCCGGTGCTCACGGAGCCCGTGCGGGGGCTCGCGACGACGGGCTGAGGAGGACCCACGGAGGGTGGGACGCCCGGCGTCCGAGCCGATCTCCTCGGGCGCCGGGCCCGGCACCCTAGGCTGTGCACGTGCTGCGCACACGTTCACCGGTCCGGCCGCTGTCGCTCGCCGACCGCGACGCC
>JACXUW010000036.1 GCA_014763705.1 Micrococcales bacterium
CGCCGCGGCGCTCGCGCTGCTGGAACCGCAAGTGGAAGACGCGGCAGAGCGTCTCGGCCTCACCCGGGGCATGGCATTGGCTGATGCACGCGCCATCCATCCTGCCCTTCAAATCGCCCATGCCGACCCGCGAGGCGATGAGCGCGCGCTCGCCCGCCTGGCGCTCTGGTGTCAATGCCTCTCTCCTTACACGCGTCCTGACGCGCCGGACGGCGTCAGCCTCGACATTACGGGCTGCGCCCATCTTTTCGGCGGAGAAGAGGGGCTTGCCGAATTGCTTGCACGAAGATTGACGCATTTTGGCCTTGGGGCCCGGCTTGTCATCGCTCCTACAATCGGCGCGGCGTGGGGGCTGGCCGTCGGGGTGCTCGTCGTGGCGGCCGCGTTCCTCGTGCCGCCGCTCACCGGGGTCGACGTGGTCGCCGGCCGAGCGGCGCCCCTCATCGGCGACTGGGCGCTGCGGTTCGGACCCTCGAGCATCGTCGCCGTCGCGCTGGTCGTGGGGTCGGCGCACCCCGGGCTGCGCGGGCTGGTCGAGCGGATGCCGTGGCGCCGGCTGCTCCTCGCGTCGTGGGTCGTCGCGGCCGTCTGGATGGTGTCGCTGGCGCTCGTCGACGGGTACGCCGGCCTCGGGCGGGTCCTCGACCACGGCACCGAGTACCTCCAGAGCGCGCGCCAGGTCGACGACGTCGGCGAGATGCTGCGCGTCTACGTCTCGCGCATCCCGCTCGACGCGCCGCACCACTGGGCCGTGCACCTCGCCGGGCACCCGCCGGGCGCGGTCCTGCTGTTCATCGGGCTCGACCGGCTCGGACTCGGCGCGTGGCAGGCGGCGGGACCGGTCGTCGTCGCCGTCGCGGCCACGGTGCCGGCGGCGGTGGCCGTCACCCTCGACCGGCTCGGCGCCCGCGACGCCGCCCGCCGCGTGCTGCCCTTCCTCGTGCTCGGCCCCGCTGCGGTCCTCATGGCGGTGTCGGCCGACGCGGTCTTCGCGGCCACCGTCGCGTGGGGGGTGGCCGGCCTGGCCGCGGCCGGCGCCGCCCGCGGCCCTCGCCGGTGGGTCCTCGCCGTCGTCGCCGGGCTGCTCCTCGGCTGGTGCGTCATGGAGTCCTACGGCCTGGTCCTCGTCGCGCTGCTCGCCGTCGGCGTGCTCGTCGCCATCGACCGGTCGTGGCGCGAGCGGGTGGCCGTCGGCGCGGTCGCCGCGGTGGCGGCGGCCGGGGTCGTGCTCGGGTTCGCGGCGCTCGGGTTCGCGTGGTGGGAGGCGTTTCCCGTTCTCCACGACCGCTACTGGGTCGCCGGCGACGTCGCCAGCCGTCGGCCTGCGTGGTACTGGGTGTTCGGGAACCTCGGGGCGGTCGTCGTCTGCGCCGGCCTCGCGATGCCGGCCGGGATCGGTGCCGCGTGGCGACCGGTCCGGTCCGTCGCCAGAGCAGTGGGGCGGGCGGCATCCGCCCGGTGGGAGCGGGCCGCCGCCCCCCTCCTCGCCGCCGCTGTCGGGATGGTCGTCGTCGCCGACGGCTCGCTCATGAGCAAGGCCGAGGTCGAGCGGATCTGGCTGCCGTTCGTGCCGTGGCTGCTGCTCGGGGTGCTCTGGCTGCCGCCGCGGTGGTGGCGGTGGGGCCTCGTCGGTCAGGGCGTGCTGGCGCTGCTGCTCCAGCACCTCGTCCGCACCGTGTGGTGACCGTGCCATCGCGTGCTACGGCGCGGTAAGTGTCGCCAGGGCAGCACTTACTGCGGTGTAGCCCGCATCGGAGTCGAGGTCGGGGTCGGGCGCGGGCGCGGGCGCGGGCTCGTCAGGCGCGCAGCGGCGCGGTGGCGAACGCGGCCAGCCCCTCCTCCGGCGTGACGCGCGCGGTGAACCCCAGCTCGGCCCGGGCTCGCGCGGGCGAGGCGACGACGTGCCGCACGTCCCCGATGCGGTACTGCCCGGTTACCCGCGGCTCGAGGTCCCGCCCCGAGCCGGTCGCCACGTGCCGGGCGACGTCGGCGATGGCGATCGGGGTCCCGGAGCAGACGTTGACGGCCCGGTGGCTCGCGACGGGCGCGGCGAGGACGGCGTGCACCGCCGCCAGGTTGGCCCGGGCGACGTCGTCGACGTGGACGAAGTCGCGCATCTGACGACCGTCCTCGAAGACGGTCGGTGGCTCGCCCCGCTCGAGCGAGGAGCGGAACATCGCCGCGACCCCGGAGTAGGGGGTGTCGCGGGGCATCCCCGGCCCGTAGACGTTGTGGTACCTCAGCGAGACCGCGGCGCCCGGCGACTGCCGTGCCCACGCGGCGGCGTACCCCTCCTGGGCCACCTTGCTCACGGCGTAGCTGCTGCGGGCGTCGAGCGGGGCGTCCTCGTCGACGAGGGCCCAGTCGAGGGGACCGCCGCACACCGGGCAGGGGTTGTCGAAGACGCCGGCGTCGAGGGCCTCGCGGGTGCGCGGCCCGGGCGCCTGCGGACCGTGCTCGGGGCAGGTGTAGCGGCCCTCGCCGTAGACGACCATCGAGGACGCCTGGACGAAGCGGTCGACGCCCTCGGCGTGCATCGCGGCGAGCAGGGCGGCGGTCCCGAGGTCGTTGTGGCCGGCGTAGAGCGGGAGGTCGGCGGCGGTGGCGCCGGCCCCGACCATCGCGGCGAGGTGGACGACCGCGTCGGCGCCGCGCAGCAGGTGCGCCCACGCGGCGGCGTCGCGGACGTCGAGGCGGTGCAGCCCGTCCGGCGGGTCCTGCCGGGTCGCGGCGCCGTGCGCCTGCTCGAGGAGGAGGTCGACGGCGACGACGTCGTGCCCGTCGGCCGCGAGCTCACGTCGGGTCGCCGTGCCGATGAACCCGGCCGCGCCGGTCAGGAGGATGCGCACCCGCGCCATCCTGCCCTGCCCCGCCCGACCATCCCCGAACGTGTGTGAAGAACGTCGGCATCCCGACGTCCTTCACACACGTTCGCGGGAAGGGCGCGGGTCAGGAGGGGTGGGCCGAGCGCCAGCGGCCGGCCACCTCGACGAGGCGGTCGTTGGCCTCGGGCTCGGCGATGGTCGCGCGGACCCCGTCGGTGCCGTAGGGCCGGACGGTCAGCCCGGCCTCGTCACAGGCCGCCGCGAACGCCGTGGTGTCCTCCCCGAGCCCGAACCACACGAAGTTCGCCTGCTGGTCCGGGACGTCCCACCCCTGCTCGCGCAGCGCGGCGAGCACCCGCTCACGCTCGGCGACGAGCTCCTTGACCCGCACCTCGAGCTCGTCGGTAGCGTCGAGCGACGCGAGCGCCGCGACCTGCGCCAGCGAGTTGACCCCGAACGGCAGCGCGGACTTGCGCAGCGCCACGGCCACCGGCTCGTGCGCGACGGCGTAGCCGACCCGCAGCCCGGCGAGTCCGTACGCCTTCGAGAAGGTCCGCAGCACGACGACGTTCGGGTGGGCCTCGTGCACCGCGAGGGCGTCCGGTGCGTCCGGGGCGTCGACGAACTCGAGGTACGCCTCGTCGATGACGACGAGCACGTCCCTCGGCACCCGCGCGAGGAACGCCTCGAGCTCCGCGGCGCCGACCGTCGTCCCCGTCGGGTTGTTCGGCGTGCAGACGAGGACCAGCCGGGTGCGGTCGGTGACCGCCTCGGCCATCGCGTCGAGGTCGTGCCGGTCGCCGGGAGCCAGCGGCACCATGACCGGCCGGGCACCGGCCAGCGTCGTGAGGATGGGGTAGGCCTCGAAGGAGCGCCACGCGAAGACGACCTCGTCGCCGTCGTCGCAGGTGGCCCGGACGAGCTGGTCGAGCACGCCGACCGACCCCGGCCCGGTCGAGATGCGCGCCGCGGGCACCCCGAGCCGCGCGGCGATGGCCTCGGTCAGCGCCGTCACCGCCATGTCCGGGTAGCGGTTCATCCCTGCGGCGGCGTCGCGCACGGCCTCGAGGACGGACGGCAGCGGCGGGTAGGGGTTCTCGTTGCTGCTGATCTTGTAGGCGACGAGCCCCTCACGGACCGTCGCCGGCCGGCCGGGGGTGTACGCGGGCAGGGCGGCCAGGGCGTCGCGCAGGTGCACCGGGGTGGGGCGCGCGGCTGCCTCGGCGGCGAGGTCGTCGGTCATGCGCCCACTGTAGGTCCGTGCCGGGCCACGACCGCCGACGGCCGGGGCCCCGCCGAGCGACCACGGCACGCCGGACGGCCGAACGCGCAGGCGGCGCGCCCGGTTCGCTCGGCGCGTGCGGGGGACGGCTAGCGTGGCCGCCATGAGCGACCTCCCCGCCCCGCACCGGCTCGCCGACGGCACCTCGATGCCGGCCGTCGGCTTCGGCACCTACCCGCTGCGCGGCGAGGAGGGCATCGCCGCGATGGTCTCCGCGCTCGAGGCCGGCTACCGCTACCTCGACACGGCGATCAACTACGAGAACGAGACCGAGGTCGGCGAGGCACTGCGGCGCAGCGGTGTCCCCCGCCACGAGGTGCAGGTCGCGACGAAGGTGCCCGGCCGCTTCCACGAGCGCGAGCTCGCCCTGCGGTCGCTGCGCGACTCGGCCGCCCGGCTCGGCCTCGAGCAGATCGACGTCGCGCTCATCCACTGGCCCAACCCGAGCCGGGACCTCTACCTCCAGGCGTGGCAGGCGCTCGTCGAGGCGCAGCGCGACGGCCTGGTGCGCACCATCGGGGTCAGCAACTTCACCGAGGCGCACCTGACGCGCGTCATCGAGGAGACCGGCGTGACCCCGGCGCTCAACCAGCTCGAGCTGCACCCCCTCTTCCCGCAGGCCGGGATGCGGGCCGTGAACACCCGGCTCGGCATCCTCACCCAGGCGTGGAGCCCGCTCGGCAAGCGGCAGGCCCCCTTCGACGCCGACCCGGTCGCGGCGGCCGCCGAGGCCCACGGCGTCACGCCCGGGCAGGTCATCCTCCGCTGGCACCTCCAGATCGGCTCGATGCCGCTGCCGAAGTCCGCGACGCCGGAGCGCCAGCGCGACAACCTCGACCTCGGTGGGTTCGTCCTCACCGACGACGAGGTCGCGGCCGTCACGGCGCTCGGGCGCCCCGACGGCCGCCTCTTCGACGGCGACCCGGACACCCACGAGGAGATGTAGCGGCCGCGGGTCCGGCGCCCCCGCGGCCGGACCTGTCATGATCGGTCCGTGACGAACTTCCTCATCCGGGTCGGGATCAACGCCGTCGCCCTCTGGGTGGCCGCCCTCGTCGTGTCGGGCGTCAACCTCGCCGAGGACCAGGAGTCGCTCGGCCGCAAGGTGCTGACGATCGTCCTCGTCGCCCTGCTCTTCGGGCTGGTCAACGCGGTCATCAAGCCGATCGTCAAGTTCTTCTCGTTCCCGTTCGTCATCCTCACGCTCGGGCTGTTCACGTTCGTCGTCAACGCGTTCATGCTCCAGATCACCGAGTGGATCAGCAACGCCGTCGGGCTCTCGTTCACGATCGACCACTTCTTCTGGGACGCGATCCTCGCCGCGGTCGTCATCACCCTCGTGTCGTGGGTGCTCAGCGTCGTCCTGCCCGAGGACGACTGAGAACCCTGCCGCTGCGCGGGCGTCCTCGCGTACATTCGCCGCCATGCGCGTCCTCGTCTCCGGCGGTGCCGGCTACATCGGGTCCCACACGGTCGTCCAGCTCGTCGCGTCGGGCCACGACGTCGTGGTCGTCGACTCCTTCGCGAACGCCAAGCCGACCGTCGTCGGGCGCATCGAGGCCCTCACCGGGCAGCCGCTCGACCTGCGCTCGTTCGACCTCACCGACCACGACAAGACCGAGCACCTCTTCGCCCACGAGCCGTTCGACGCCGTCATCCACTTCGCCGGGTTCAAGGCGGTGGGCGAGAGCGTCGCCAAGCCGCTCGAGTACTACGAGAACAACCTCGGCTCGACCTTCTCGCTCGTGCGGGCCATGCGCCGTCACGGCGTGCGCCGGCTCGTGTTCTCGTCCTCGGCGACGGTCTACGGCGCCGATGCCCCCGTGCCGATGCACGAGGACCTGCCGACCTCGGCCACCAACCCCTACGGCTGGACCAAGGTGATGCAGGAGCAGGTGCTGCGCGACGTCGCCGCCGCCGACCCGACGTGGCGGGTGGCCCTGCTGCGGTACTTCAACCCGGTCGGCGCCCACCCGTCGGGCACCATCGGGGAGGACCCGTCGGACGTGCCGAACAACCTCATGCCGTACATCGCCCAGGTGGCGGTGGGCCGGCTCGACCGGCTCCTGGTCTTCGGCGACGACTACCCGACGCCCGACGGGACCGGCGTGCGCGACTACATCCACGTCGAGGACCTCGCCGCCGGACACATCGCCGCCCTGCACCGGCTCGGCGACACCGCCGACCCGGTCTCGACGTGGAACCTCGGCACCGGCCACGGCACGTCGGTGCTCGAGCTGCTCCACGCGTTCGAGCGGGCCTGCGGCCACGAGCTGGCGCACGAGGTCGTGGCGCGGCGCCCCGGCGACATCGCCGCGTCCTACGCCGACCCCTCGCGCGCCGAGGCCGAGCTCGGCTGGCGGGCCACCCGGACCGTCGACGACATGTGCGCCGACACCTGGCGGTGGCAGTCGCAGAACCCGCACGGCTACCCCGACGCCTGACACCGGCCCGCCGGCCCGCCGGGCCGCCGGGACGCCGCGCCGCCGGCCCGCCGGGCCGCGCCCTTGGCGGGCTACCCCGCAGTAAGTGCCGGGATCACGACACTCACTGCGGGGTAGCCCGCGCCGTAGGCCGCGGGGTCAGCGGGGGGCGAGCGGCTGGTTGATCCGCAGCAGGTTGCCCGCGGGGTCGCGGAAGGCGCAGTCGCGGACACCGTAGAACTGGTCCATCGGCTCCTGGAGGACCTCGGCGCCGGACGCCCGCACGTGCTCGAACACCGCGTCGACGTCGGCGCACCGGAGGACGACGGGGGTGAGCAGGCCCTTGGCGAGCAGGGTGTCGATGGCCGCCCGGTCCTCGTCGCTCGTGTGCGGGCCGCCGCCGACCGACTGGATGGTGACGGTGAGGTCGGGCTGGGCCGGCGGGGTGAGGTTGAGCCAGCGGAACTCGCCCTGCGCGTAGTCGCTGACGACGTTGAACCCGAGGACGTCGCGGTAGAACTCGAGGGCCTTGTCGTGGTCGTCGACGACGAGGAAGACGTTGGCGATCGCGAGGGTCGAGGTGACGGTGGTCGTGTCCATGGCCCCGAGGCTAGGCCGACGCGCCCTCGGCCCGCTTCTCCGAACCTGACCGGCCCCGCCGGGGACGGTCGGCCTCCTTGGCGACGCAGGACGGGATGGCCGCCGCCGCCTCGTGGTTCGCGGCCCGGAAGTCGCTGGGCGTCACCCCCATGAGCTCGGTGAACCGCGAGCTGAAGGACCCGAGGGAGGTACAGCCGACCGCCATGCACGCGTCGGTGACGGACACGTCGCCGTGCCGCAGGAGCGCCGCGGCCCGCTCGATCCGCCGGGTCATGAGGTGCTGGTAGGGCGTCTCGCCGTAGGCCTCGCGGAACATCCGGTGGAAATGGCCGGGCGACATCAACGCCTCGGCGGCCAGCGACGGAACGTCGAGAGGTTCGGCGTAGTCGCGGTCCATCCGGTCGCGAGCCCGCCGGAGCCGGACCAGGTCGTCGCGGTGCACCTCGCCACTGTGCCACGGGCCGGCGCAGGCCGCGGCGGGGCCGGCGTGGTCCGAGTCACACGGAACCGGGCTGGACCCGTCTACGACACCCTGTAGTTTGTACTACGTCACGTCGTACTACACGCTCGGCAGGAGCCTGACATGGGATCTTCGCTCGACGTCGCTCGATGGCAGTTCGCCATCACGACCGTCTACCACTTCCTGTTCGTCCCCGTGACGATCGGGATGTCCGGTGTCGTCGCGTACTTCCACACCCAGTGGGTCCGCACGCACCGCCCCGAGTACTACCGCCTCACGAAGTTCTTCGGGAAGCTCTTCCTCATCAACTTCGCGCTGGGCCTCGTCACCGGCATCGTCCAGGAGTTCCAGTTCGGGATGAACTGGTCGGACTACTCGCGCTTCGTCGGGGACATCTTCGGCGCGCCGCTCGCGTTCGAGGCGCTGCTCGCCTTCTTCCTCGAGTCCACCTTCCTCGGGGTCTGGATCTTCGGCTGGGGCCGCATCCCCGAGAAGCTCCACGCCAGCACGATGTGGCTGACCCACGTCGGCACCGTGCTCTCGGCGTACTTCATCCTCGCGGCCAACTCGTTCATGCAGCACCCGGTCGGCTACACCTTCAACCCGACGACCGGCCGCGCCGAGATGTCCGACTTCGTCGCGGTGCTGACGAACAAGGTCCAGCTCGTCACCTTCCCGCACGTCGTCCTCTCGGCCTACATGGTCGGCGGTGCCGTCATCATGGGTGTCGCGCTGTGGCTCCTCCGTCGTGACCGCGACACCGACGACGCCCCGATGTACCGCAAGGCGGTCCGCGTGGGCGCGGTCGTCTCCCTCGTCGCCTCGCTGGGGGTCATCGTCTCCGGCGACGTGCAGGGCAAGATCATGACCGAGGTGCAGCCAATGAAGATGGCTGCGGCAGAGGCGCTCTACGACACCACGAGCAACGCCCCGTTCTCGGTCCTGTCGATCGGCCCGCTCGACGGCAGCTCCGCGACCCGCATCATCGAGGTCCCGGGCCTGCTCTCCTTCCTCGGCACCGGCAGCTTCGACGGCACCGTCGAGGGCATCAACGACCTCAAGGTCTCCGAGCGGGCGATGGCCGAGAAGGTCGGGCAGCAATACGGCCCCGACGTCGCGAAGCTCGTCGCCGCCGACGACTACACCCCGATCATCCCGGTGGCCTACTGGACCTTCCGGCTCATGATGGGCGCCGGTTTCCTCACCATGCTGTTCGCCGCCATGGCGCTCTGGGCCACCCGCAAGAACGGTGTGCCGCAGGCCAGGTGGTGGACCTGGATCGCGGTGCTCACGCCGCTGCTCCCCATCGTCGCCAACAGCTTCGGCTGGATCTTCACCGAGATGGGACGCCAGCCGTGGCTCGTCTACGGCCTGATGACGACGGCCACCGGGGTCTCGCCCTCGGTGAGCGTCGGCGAGGTCTGGGTGTCGATGGTCGTCTACACCCTCCTCTACGCCGCGCTCGCGGTGGTCGAGGTCAAGCTCTTCCTCACGTACGTCCGGCGCGGCGCCGAGCCCTTCGAGGACCCGGCCGACCACGCGGACTCCGCTGAGGACGCTCCCCTCCAGTTCGCCTACTGATCAACGGGACTGACACACATGGACACTCTGCAGCTCCTCTGGTTCGGCCTCATCGGCCTGCTCTGGGCGGGATACCTCGTCCTCGAGGGCTTCGACTTCGGTGTCGGCGCCCTGCTCCCCTCGCTCGGTGCCGGCCAGGACGCCGAGGACACCGAGAAGCGTCGCCGGGTCATGCTGACGACGATCGGCCCGCACTGGGACGGCAACGAGGTCTGGCTCCTCACCGCCGGCGGCGCGACCTTCGCCGCCTTCCCCGAGTGGTACGCCACGATGTTCTCCGCGTTCTACCTGCCGCTCCTCCTCGTCCTCGTCGCGCTCATCGTGCGCAACATGGGCTTCGAGTACCGCGGCAAGCGCGACGACGCCACGTGGCGCAAGCGGTGGGACCTGGCGATCATCGGCGGCTCGGTCGTCGCCCCGTTCCTCGTCGGCGTCGCCCTGACCAACGTGGTGCGTGGCGTGCCGATCAACGGCGACATGGAGTACGTGGGCAACCTGTTCACCCTCCTCAACCCGCTGAGCCTCCTCGGTGGCCTGACCGTCCTCGCCCTCTCGCTGACCCACGGCGCGTTCTTCCTCGCGCTCAAGACGAGCGGGTCGATCCGCGAGGACGCCCGCCGGATGGGCACGGTGCTCGGCCTGGTCACCGCCGGCCTCGCCGTCGTCACCCTGCTGTGGCTCAACCTCTCGACCGGTTCGGTGTGGTCGTGGGTCACCACGGTCGTCGCGGCGGTCTCGCTCCTGGCGGCGATCTACGCGAACACGCTGGCCCGCGAGGGCTGGGCGTTCATCGGGACCGCGGTCACCGCCGCGGCCGCGGTCGCGACGTACTTCCTGGCGCTCTACCCGGACGTCATGCCGACCACACTGGCCGGCGGACAGTCCCTGACCATCGAGAACGCCTCGAGCAGCCCGCTCACCCTGAAGATCATGACCGGCGCGGCCCTCGTGTTCACGCCGATCGTGCTCATCTACACCGCCTACACCTACTACACCTTCCGCAAGCGGATCGGGACCCAGCACATCCCCGCTCCGGTCGCGGTCAAGTGAGGTCACGACCCGCACGATGAGGCCTTTCGACCCCCGCGTCCTCACGGTCGCCCCGGCGGCACGCCGACCCGTCCTGCTCCTCGCAGTGGTCGGCGTGCTCCAGGGGGCTGCCACGATCGGCACGGCGTTCGCCCTCGCGGCGCTCGTCGTGGCGGTCGTCGGGGACGCGGGGCTCGTCGCGCCGGCCGGCTGGCTGGCCGGGCTCCTCGTCGTGCGGGCCGCCCTCGGGTGGGCGGCCGAGCGGACCGCCGCCCGGGCGGGGGTCGAGGTCACCGCCGCCCTGCGCTCGGCCCTGCTGCGGCGCTGGCTCACCGTCCCGGCCGAGCAGCGCCCCGACCCCGACCGCGGGGCCACCCTCGCGGCCCAGGGCGTCGCGGCGGTCGAGCCGTACGCGGCGCGCTTCCTGCCGGCGCTCGTCGCCGGCGCGGTCGTGCCCGTCCTCGCGGTCGCGGCCCTCGTCCTGGTCGACTGGGTCAGCGCGCTCGTCGTCATCCTCACCCTCCCACTCCTCCCCCTCTTCGCGGCCCTCATCGGCGCCGCGACCCGCGACGAGACCGACCGGCGCTGGGCCGCCCTGTCCGCCCTCGCCGGCCACTTCGTCGACGTGATGCGCGGCCTGCCGACCCTCGCCGGGTACGGCCGGGCCGGGCGTCAGGTCGAGGTCGTCGCGGAGGTCAGCCGGCAGCACCGGCGGGCCACGATGCGCACCCTGCGCCTCGCCTTCATGAGCTCGGCAGCCCTCGAGCTGCTGGCCTCGATCTCGGTCGCGATCGTGGCCGTCACCGTCGGACTCCGGCTCACGCACGGCACGGTCACCCTGCAGACCGGCCTGCTCGCCATCCTCCTCGCCCCGGAGGCCTACTGGCCGATCCGGCGGGTGGGTGCCGAGTTCCACAACGCCGCCGACGGCGCGGAGGCGGTCGCGACCGTCCTCGAGGAGCTGGCGACGGGTCCCGATGCCCCTGTCCGGGGCCCGTCGCCGCGCGCCGACTCGCTGCTCACCGACGAGCTCGGGGTCGCGCTCGAGGGCGTCTCGTACTCGTATCCCGGCGCATCCGACCACGTGCTCCGGGACGTGAGCCTGACCACGGGGCCGGGGCTCACCGTCGTCACCGGCCCCTCGGGCGGCGGCAAGTCCACCCTCCTCGAGCTCGTCGCCGGACTGCGCACCCCCACCGCGGGCACCGTGGTCTCCGGCCCCGCGCACCTCGTGACGCAGCGGCCGTTCCTGCCCGCCGGGACCCTGCGCGACGCGCTGCGACTCGGGACCGACGCCTCCGACGACGCGCTGTGGGAGGCCCTGCGCGCGGTCGGGCTCGAGGGCTTCGTCGCCGGGCTGCCGCACGCCCTCGGCACCCGCCTCGGTGACGACGGGGTCGGCCTCTCGGCCGGCCAGCGCTCCCGGGTGGCCATCGCCCGCGCGACGCTCTCGGTCGCGCCGGTCCTCCTCGTCGACGAGCCGACCGCGCACCTCGACGAGGCCTCCAGCGCGCGCGTGCACGACCTGCTGCGCGACCTCGCGGACCGCCGGACCGTCGTGGTCGTCACCCACCGGCCCGAGCTGGTCCGGCTCGCCGACCGGCACGTCGTCGTCGCCGGTACCGGGGCGGAGGTGCACGGATGAGCCGCCCGTCCACCGCCGCCACCGTCGTCCGGCCGACCCGGGCCACCGTCCTCGGCGGCCTGCTCGGCGGGGCCGCCACGTCGGCCGGCATCGCCCTGACCGCCACCTCCGGATGGCTCATCGTCCGGGCCAGCGAGCGTCCGGTCATCCTCACCCTGCTCGCCGCCATCGTCGCCGTCCGGGCGTTCGGGATGGCCCGCCCCTTCTTCCGCTACCTCGAGCGCATCGTCTCCCACGACGCCGCCCTCGCCGACCTCGCGGAGCGGCGGAGCTCGGTGTACGCAGCGCTCGTGCCCCTGACGCCGGCGCGGCTCGGTCGACGCTCGCGCTCGCAGGTGCTCACCGGGGTCGTCGACGACCTGACCGACGTCGTCGAGGCCCAGGTCCGCGTCACCGTCCCACTCGTCGCCAGCGCCGTGGCGGGACTCCTCGCCGCCGGACTCACGGCGTGGTTCGCGCCGGCCGTCGGGCTGGTCGTCGTCGGGCTGTTGCTGCTCCTCGCGCTCGGGTGCGCACTCGCCTGGTGGTTCGAGTCCCGTTCTCGCGACGAGCTGCTCGCGGCCCGGGCCGAGGCATCGCGCGTCGGCGACCTCGTCGCCCGGCAGGCCGGCGAGCTGCGGGCCATCGGTGCCGAGCAGACCGCGCTCGGCTGGCTCGAGGCGGCGCACGTCGCCGTCGCGGCCGCCGTCCGCCGGCAGAGCCGGGGGCGCGCGCTCGTGGCAGCGCTCCTGCTCCTCGGCACGGCGGGTGCCACCGTCGCCGCCGCCGCGCTCGTCGACCCGTCCGCGACCGGCGCCCCGGTCGCGGCCCTCCTCGTCCTCGTGCCCGTCGCCGTCGGCGAGGCGCTGGCCCCGCTCGTCGACACGATGCGTGCCCTCGCCCGGGCCCAGGGCAGCAGCGCCCGGCTCGGCGCCCTCCTCGACCAGGAGCCGGCGGTCCACGACCCGGAGCACCCGGTCACGTGCCCCGACAGCCGGGACGGCGACGGCCCCGTGGTGCGGCTCGAGTCCGCCAGCGCCTCGTGGACCGGAGCCCGGGACGACCTCGCGCCGACCGACCTGCGGCTGGCCCCCGGTCGGCACGTCGCCGTCGTCGGCCCGAACGGGTCCGGCAAGAGCACCCTGCTCGCCGTGCTCGCCCGCTCCCTCGACGTCAGCGGGGGCAGGCACACCGTCGACGGCACCGACGTGCGCGACCGGTCGCTCGCGAGCACCCGCGCGGACGTCGCGGTCGTCGACGACGAGCCGCACGTCTTCGCCACCACGCTCGCCGAGAACCTGCGGCTCGCCCGGCCGGGCGCCGACGACGCCGCCGTCCGGCGGGCGCTCGACCTCGCCGGCCTCGGACCCTGGGTCGACGGGCTGCCCGACGGCCTCGAGACCCGGCTCGGCACCGGCGGCCGTGGGCTCTCCGGCGGCGAGCGCACCCGGCTCGGCGTGGCCCGCGCGGTCCTCGCCGACCGGCCGGTCGTCCTCCTCGACGAACCCGCCGCGCACCTCGACCACCCGACCGCCACCGCCGTGCTCGATGATGTCCTCGACGCCACGCGCGACCGGGCGGTCGTCCTCGTGAGCCACCGGCCCGAGGCGCTCGACCGCCTCGACGCCGTCCTCGACCTCTCCGTCCCGTCCCCTCCCAAGGAGTAGCCATGCCGCACTCGACCTCAGCGCCCCGCCTCGGCGACCTCGAGCGGGTGGTCATGGAGCGTCTCTGGGAGGCCGACCAGGGGGAGGGCGCCACCGTCCGGGAGGTGTTCGAGTCCCTCGAGAAGGACCGGGAGATCGCGTACACGACGGTGATGACGGTCCTCGACCGGCTCGCGAAGAAGGACCTCGTGACGCGCGAGCGCGAGGGTCGGGCCTGGCGCTACTTCCCCGCCGACACCCGCGAGGCCCTCACCGCGCAGACGATGCGGCGCACCCTCGACGACATGGAGGTCACCGACCGCCGGGCCGCCCTCTTGCACTTCCTCGACGGCGCGAGCTCCCAGGAGATCGCCGACATCAAGGCGGCGCTCGCCGAGGTCGAGGCCCGGGTGGAGGCGGCCGAGGCGTCGCCACGGGGGTTGCGCGGGCGGCTGCGCCGCTGACCGACGCGCCGCCCGACACCCCCGTCCCACCGCTCCCGGTCGCCACGGCGTCGTGAGGGTACCTCCCCGGGTACCCGTGGCTGCTCACGCGATCGGGGACGGAGGTGCCACCATGGGTCCGTGCTCCCGCTCGCTCTCGCCGGGACGGCCGTCGTCCTCGTCTGGCTGACCCCCGGCCTCCTGGCCCGGCAGGCCGGGTTGCGCCATGCCCCGCGGGCGGCGCTCGTCGCGTGGCAGGCGGTGTCGGTGGGAGGGGTCCTCGCGGCGCTCTTCGTCGCGCCCGCCGCGGTGCCGATGCTCGTCGGCCGCGACCACGTCTCCGAGCACCCCGTCCTCGTCGCGGTCGCCGGGCTGGTCAGTGCCGCGGTCATCGCACGGCTGCTCGTCTCGGGGCACCGCGTCGGGACGCGCATCCGGGCCGCCCGCGCCCGGCACCGCGAGATCGTCGACATCGTCGCGGACCACGACGGCACGGACGTGCGCGTGCTGCAGCACCCCACGGCGACCGCCTACTGCATCCCGGGCCGCTCGGCACGGGTGGTGCTGTCCCAGGGGGTCCTCGACACCCTGCCCGAGCCCGAGCTGGCGGCGGTGCTGGCCCACGAGAAGGCGCACCTGCGGGCCCGGCACGACCTGCTCCTCGAGTTCTTCACGGTGCTCCACGAGTCCGTCCCGTCGGTGCTGCGCTCGCATCGCGCGCTGACCGAGGTGCGGCTGCTCGTCGAGGCCCTCGCGGACCGGGCGGCGGTCCGGCGCAGCGGGGAGGTCGCGACGGCCCGGGCCCTCGTGGCCATCGCCCAGGGCCGCTACCCCGACGAGGCGATGGGTGCGGGGACCTCGGCGCCGGTGCGGATGAACCTCTTGGCGCAGGGGCCCAACCCCACGCCCGCTGCGGCGGCCTACCTCATCGCCGCGCTCGCCCTCGTGGCGCCGGTGGCGCTGCTCGCGGCGGCCTGGACGTGAGCGAGGACCTGCGCGCCTCGCTCTCGGCCGCCCTCCCCGAGGCGATGCGTGGCCGCGACCGGGTGGCCGTGGCGGCCCTGCGCTCGGCCCTCGCCGCCGTGGCGAACGCCGAGGCGGTGCCGGTCGAGCACGGCCCGCGGGCCGGCGCGCTGGAGCAGGCGCTGCTCGGGGCGGGGGCGGCCGATGCCCCGCGGCGTGAGCTGACCCCCGGCGACGTGCGGGCGATCGTCCACCTCGAGGTGCGCGAGCGTGAGGAGGCGGCGCAGACGGTGCAGGCCGCCGGCCGACCCGACGAGGCCGAGCGGCTGCTGGCCGAGGCGGACGTGCTGCGACGGCACCTCGGCTCCTGACCACCCGCGTCCTGTACCGGACCGCGAGGCGGCGGTCCGGCCGGTCCGAGAGCACCGGGTGCTCCTCCCACCTCCGTGCCCGACGCAAGGGATCGCGTGCCGGGCGCAAGGGGTCCCTTGCGTGGGGGAAGAGACCCCTTGCGTGGAGCAAGAGATCCCTTGCGTGGAGCAAGGGATCGCGTGCGTCGGGCAAGGAGTCCCGGGGCACACACCATGACCGCCGGGCACCGGACTCCCGGCCGGCCGCCTCGACCGCGGCGCTCAGGCCCAGCTGGGCGGCGGCGGTGGCGGCGGAGGGGCCGACGCCGGGGGCTCCTC
>JACXUW010000037.1 GCA_014763705.1 Micrococcales bacterium
CCCAGAGCCGGTCCGCGCGGTCGTTGCCGACCCCGCCCACCCAGAGGAAGCCGCGCCGGTCGTAGGCCGGGGACCCGACGTCGGCGCCGAAGCCCGGCACCTCGTAGCGGGTCGTGCCCCGCCACCGCGAGACGCCGTCGCCGGAGGGGTCGACGGCGGCCAGCTCGCCGCCGTCGGCCGAGAGCGCGAGGTGGGTGTACTCCGCGGGCACGGCGGGGTAGCTCGGCGTCGTGCCGGCCTGCCGGTTCTGGCCCTGGAGGCTCGCCGTCGGGTCGAAGACCGCGAGCGCGGAGCCCCGCCGCACCACCGGTCGCGTGCTCGAGGTGACCGGCTGCTCCGCCGGGAAGCCGACCCGGTCGAGGGAGGAGACCGGCCCGTCGACGCCGTCGAGGTCGACCGGCACGCCGTCGATCGCGAGCTCGAGCGCGGTGACCGTGGGGTCCTGGGTGAGCGTGGTGAGGAACTGGGCCCACAGGTTCTGCCGGGTCGCCTGGCCGGGGGCGAGGCGGCTCGAGATGAGGTTGACCGACACGACGCCGTTGACGTCGACGGACACCGCGTCGCCGAGGAGACGGGCCCCCGCGGGGACGGCCGTCGTCGCGGCTCCGAGGAGGTGGTCGGGCACCGGGTCGAGCTGCGCGCGGGCCAGCCGGGTCGCCAACCGGTCGAGCGGGAACCAGCGGACGTCGGGCACCGTGGCGCGGTGGCTGGCCGAGACGTAGTGCACCGCGAACGGCTGGACGAGCCGGGGGACGTCCTGGTCGGCGATCCAGCGACCGAAGCCGCGGGGCATCCCGTCGACCCGCCACTGGCCGCCCACCGAGGTGAGGGAGAAGGTGGCCGAGACCGTGGCGCCCGGCGCCGCGGCCGTGAGCCGCCCCGAAGCGTTGATCGTGCCGGCGGCCCGCGCGGTGACCTGCACGGTCGCGGGGTCGAGCAGGCGGGCCGTCGTCGAGGAGTCGGCGGCGAGCAGGACGATCGTCTCGTCGGGGTTCCACGCCTCGCTCGCGCCGGAGGTGAGGAACTCCCGGGCGTTCTCGTACGCGCCGTCGCTCGCGGCCCCGGCCCGCAGGAACCCACGCACGATGCCCTCCTGGCTCGCCCCGGCGACCGGGCCGGCCGGGAGGAAGCCGATCTCCGGTGCCTTGCCGGACCCGACCTCGAGGCCGGGCTGGACCTCTCCGCCGAGGGACAGCCCGCCGCACCCGGCGAGGAGGAGGACGGTGGCCCATCCCGCCAGGACCGCGCGGAGGCGGCTCACGGCTCGTCCGAGGGGCTGAGCGGGAGCGGCGAGGAGTGGAGGCTGTGCCCGGCCAGGCGGGGCAGGGTGAGCCGGAAGCGGGACCCCTCCCCCGGCTCGCCCCAGGCCTGGAGCCAGCCGTTGTGGAGGCGGGCGTCCTCGAGGGAGATCGACAGGCCGAGGCCCGTGCCGCCGGTCGTGCGCGCCCGGGCCGGGTCGGCGCGCCAGAAGCGGGTGAAGACGTTGGCCGCCTCGCCCGGCCGCAGCCCGACGCCGTGGTCCTCGACGACGACGGCGACGGCGTCCGGGCCGACCCCGACGTGGACGTCGACCGGCCGCCCCTCGCCGTGCTCGACGGCGTTGACGACGAGGTTGCGCAGGATGCGCTCGACCCGCCGCTCGTCGACCTCCGCCTCGGCCGGCTCGCCCGAGGCGTGGAGGGTGAGGGTGCTGCCGCGCCGCTCGGCGAGCGGCTGCGCGGCCGCGACGACCTTGCGGGCCGTGCCGCACAGGTCGACCGGCTCGACGTCGAGCGCGGCGGCGCCGGCGTCGAAACGGCTGATCTCGAGGAGGTCGGCGAGCAGCAGCTCGAACCGGTCGAGCTCGCCGGCGAGCAGCTCGGCGGAGCGTGCCACCGACGGCTCGAACTCGCCGCGCGAGTGGTGGATGACGTCGACGGCCATCCGGATGGTCGTCAGCGGCGTGCGCAGCTCGTGGGAGACGTCGGAGACGAACCGCTGCTGAACGGCCGAGAGACCCTCGAGCTGGCGGATCTGGCTCTGCAGGCTGTCGGCCATGTTGTTGAACGACGTCGCGAGCAGGGCGAGGTCGTCCTCGCCGCGGGCCGGCATCCGCTCGTTGAGCCGGCCGGCGGACAGCCGCTGCGCGACCTCCCCGGCGCGGCGGACCGGGGTGACCACCTGCCGGGTGACGACGTAGGCGACGGCGCCGACGAGGAGGGTGAGGATGACGCCGGCGACGAGGAAGGCGTTGCCGATGAGGTCCATCGTCGCGACCTCCTGCTCCATCGGGAAGATGAAGTAGAGGTCGTACGGCCCGGCCGTCGAGGACACCTGGACGACGCTGCCGACGATGACCGCCGGCACGTCCTGGCCGGCGATCCGCAGCTCGGTCAGCTGGGTCTGCTGGCGTGTCGGGTCGGCGGCGACCGCCTCGCGCAGCTGCTCGCCGACGACGTCGATGCCGACGGCCCGGTTGCTGCGCACCTCGGCGAGGACGATGTCGCTGTCGTTGCCGACCGAGCGGTCCATGACGACGTAGCGGCTGGGGTCCGGGCCGGGGGCGCTGAGGATCTTCCCCATGATGTCCTTGGCGGCCTGGTTCAGCTCGTCGACCGACGAGGACGTCGAGGCGTCCCACTGCGCCTGCGCCTGCGCGGTGAGCGCGAGCGCCTCGTACTCGGAGTTGGTCACCCGGCTGCGCTCGAGGCCGCCGGCGATCTGCGCGTGGAGCACCGAGCCGAGGACGGTGACGACGACGAGGCCGAGCAGCATCGTCGTCGCCACGACCCGCAGCCGCAGCGACTGCCGCCACCGGCTGCGCACCGAGCGGAGCAGCGCGGTGACCGACGCGCCGGTGTCGCGCACGGCCTGCCGGACCCGGGCGGTGCGTCCGGGCACGACCGGACGCACGCCGACCTCGGCCGACCCGGACACGGTCAGGCCCGGCCCGCCTTGTAGCCGACGCCGCGGACCGTCACGACGATCTCGGGGTGCTCGGGGTCGTGCTCGATCTTGCTCCGCAGGCGCTGGACGTGGACGTTGACCAGCCGGGTGTCGCCGGCGTGGCGGTAGCCCCAGACCTGTTCGAGGAGGACCTCGCGGGTGAAGACCTGCCACGGCTTGCGCGCCAGCGCCACGAGAAGGTCGAACTCGAGCGGTGTCAGGCTGATGGGGGCGCCGTCGCGGGTGACGGTGTGGCCGGCGACGTCGATGCTCAGGTCGCCGATGGCGAGGCGCTCGGGGGCCGGCTCGTCGCCGCGGCGCAGCCGGGCGCGGACGCGCGCGATGAGCTCCTGGGGCTTGAACGGCTTGACGACGTAGTCGTCGGCGCCGGACTCGAGCCCGACGACGACGTCGACGGTGTCGGTCTTCGCGGTGAGCATGACGATGGGCACGCCGGACTCCCCGCGGATCTGCCGGCACACCTCGAGGCCGTCGGTGCCCGGCAGCATCACGTCGAGCAGCACGAGGTCCGGCCGGTAGTGCCGGAAGGCCTCGAGGGCGGCGCCGCCCTCGGGCACGTGCTCGACCTCCAGCCCCTCCCCGCGCAGCACGATGCCGAGCATCTCGGCCAGTGCCAGGTCGTCGTCGACGACGAGCACACGTCCCTTCACGTAGGGTCCCCGTCCTTCCCCGAGCGTTGACTCCGGGACCATGATCACACAGACGGCTCGCGGAACCCGCGAAACGCAGGAGTGACGGGCGTGACGGACGTACCCTGTGGGGCGTGGTGCGCCTCCTGGGCCTGGCACGTGTCGACGCGTCGGCCACCATCCGTCTTGCCTTCGCCGTCCTCAGCGTGTTCCTCGCCGTCGTGACCTCGAAGGTCATCGAGGTTGCCCCGTGGCTGCTCGTCGTCCTCGTCCTCGACCTCGTGGTCACCGCGCTCGACCGGCTGCCGATCTCGCGGCAGGGCCTGCTCGACACCGTCGTGCTCACCCTCCTGTGCCTCTCGGCGGGGGCGGCGGGGGCCGGCTACTGGACCTCGGACCAGGCGGGCTCGCTCCTCATCCTCGTGCCGGCGTACCACGCGGGCACCCGGTTCGGCCGGATCGGCTACCTCGTGACGACGGTCGTCGGCAGCGTCGTCTACCTCCTCGCGTCGCGCGAGCACGCGATGCAGGACGGCTTCCGGATCGGCCTGGTCGCCTGGGTCGCGGCGGCCGTCGTCCTCGGCGCGCTCGGCGCGTGGAACCAGCGTCTGTCGGCCGAGCAGGAGCTCGAGAACGCGGATCCGGCTGCGCGCGAGGCGATCCAGCTCATCCAGCGCCTGCACGACCTCTCCGAGGAGATGGCGACCGGGCTCGACGCGCCGGCCGGTGCGACGCTCGCCCTCGACCTGCTGTCCGCCGAGGTGCCGTCCTCGCGCAGCGCCGTCCTCGTCGCGTCCGACTCCGAGCACCTCGTCCCCGTCGCGCTGCGCGGCTCGACCCGCGCGCCCTGGTACCTCGCCGACGCGCTCTCCGACCTGCTCGCGCAGAACCCGGCGAGCTGGCGCCCGACCGAGATCCCGTTCGCCGACGAGCTCGGCCAGCGCAGCGCCCTCGTCGTCCCCTTCGCGTACGGCACCGGGCCGACGACCGTCGTCGTCGTCGAGCGCGGGGTCGACCACCCGTTCACCGAGCCCGAGCGCCGGGCGGTGTCCGAGGTGACCCGCCGGCTGGCCCCCACCGTCCAGGCCGGCCTCCTCTTCGGCAACCTGCGCCAGTACGCGAGCCTCGAGGAGCGCAACCGGATCGCCCGCGACATCCACGACGGCATCGCCCAGGAGCTCGCCGCCCTCGGGTACGCCGTCGACGCCCTGCGGATGCAGGCCGGTCCGCCCGGGCAGGGGATGCGCGACAGCCTCGACGCGCTGCGCGACCAGCTGAGCGACGCGATGGCCGACCTGCGCCTGCACATCACCGACCTGCGCGTCGCCGAGCGCCCCGGCAGCGGCCTCGGCGCCGTCCTCGGCGCGGCGGTCCAGAGTTTCGGGAGCATGACGGGCGTCCGGACGACGATCACGGTGAGCGAGGGCCGGCGGCGCCTCGACCCGCGCGTCGAGATGTTCGTCCACCGGCTCGTCATGGACGTCCTCGCCGACGCGCAGGCCTCCGGCGCCCGCAACGCGTGGGTCAGCCTGGCCAGCTCGGTGGTCGGTCCGGCCGTCGTGGAGGTGTCGCACGACGGCGACCCGCGACGCGCCCGGAGGTCCTACCGGAACAGCACGCTCGACGAGCTGGGCGGGACACTCGTCGTCAGGAACGAGCCGAACGGCCGCACCACCGTTAACCTGACCGTCGAGGAGCCGTCCGCCGCGGGCGCGCTCTCCGCGACCTGAACCCTGAGGAGGGGACCGTGACGATCAGCGTGGTGCTCGTCGACGACCACGCGGTGGTCCGCGAGGCCGTCGCGGGGATGCTCAACGCCCAGGACGAGATCAGCGTCGTCGGCCAGGCCGGCTCGCTCGGCGAGGGGCGCGCGCTCTTCGACCGGCTCCTGCGCACGCCGCCCCCCGGCAAGGTCGTCGCCGTCATCGACGTGACGATGCCCGACGGCTCCGGGCTCTCGCTCGTCCGTGCCGTCCGCGACCGCTCGAAGGACATCGGCCTCGTCGTCCTCACGATGCTCAGCGACGACTCGACCCTCCTCGAGGCCCTCGACGCCGGCGCCTCCGCCCTCGTGCGCAAGAGCGCCCCGGCCGACCAGGTCCTCTCCGCCGTGCGGCGCGCCGCCGACTTCCCGCTCGAGTTCTCGGCCAGCGGTCTCGCGGAGGCGATGCGCCGCCAGCACGAGACGCCGACGACGACGCTGACCAGCCGCGAGACCGAGGTGCTCAAGCTCCTCGTCGAGGGCGCCTCCGTCGCGCAGGTCGGCCGGCAGCTGTTCATGAGCCCGTCGACGGTCAAGACGCACATCGGCAAGATCTACGAGAAGCTCGGCGCCCACAACCGGGCGAGCGCCGTCATCGCCGCCGTGCGCCTCGGCCTCGTCGCCGACGTCGACCGCACCTGAGGTCCGCGGCGGCGACCTCAGCGACCGAGCACGGAGTGGACGACGAGGCCGACCATGCCGACGGCGGCAGCGACCAGTCCCACCCAGGCCAGCGACTCCGCGTGGCGGGCCATCGAGATGACCATGAGCAGGATGCCGAGGGCCACGACCACCATCCACCCACGGCTGCCCACCACACCCGGACCGCGTCCTTCGCTCGCCATGCCCTTCAGTGAACCACTGACCCGGCCCGCTGTGCGCCCCTCGCGCACGGCCGTCCCGCCGACGGAGCAGCACGCCACCGGTCAGAGGTTGCTGAACGCGTCCATGATCTGGATGGCGCCCGGCCCGATGATGACGATGAAGAGGGCCGGGAAGATGCACAGCAGCAGCGGGAAGAGGATCTTGACGGTGACCTTCTGCGCCTGCTCCTCGGCACGCTGCCGGCGCACGACGCGCATCTCCTTGGTCTGCTCGCGCAGCACCGCGGCGATCGGGAGGCCGAGCCGGTCGGCCTGGACGAGGGTGCTGACGAAGTTCTTCAGCTCCGGAGCGGTCGTGCGCTCACCGAGCGAGGAGAACGCCTCACCGCGTGACTTGCCGATCTGCATCTCGGACAGGACGCGGGCGAACTCGCCGGCGATCGGTCCGGTGACCGTCCGCGCCACCTGGAGGATGGCGGCGTCGAAGCCCTGGCCGGCCTCGACGCAGACGGTGAGCATGTCGAGCGCGTCCGCGAGGCCCTTGCGCATGTCCTGCTGGCGCTTGAGGCCCGCGTTGTAGACGAGCAGGTCGGGCAGGAAGAACCCGACGACGCCGGCGACGAGCGCGAAGAGCAGTCCCTGGAAGGTCGGTCCGAGCAGGGCGACGACGACGACCACCCCGAGGATGAGGCCGAGGCCCTTGGCGCCCATGACGCGCTCGACCGTCCACATCTGCGGGTTGCCGGCCCGGTCGAGGTTGCGCACGATCCGGCCGCCGGTGCCCGCGGGCGAGATCCGGTCGGCGAGGCCGCGGAGCCGGTCGAGCATCGGGACGAGCAGCCGCTCCTGGACCCCGAGCTCGTTGCGTGCGACCTCGCGGGTGGTGGCCTTGTGCTCGAGCAGCTCGAGCGAACGGGCCACTCCCGTGGTGCTGTTGGCGCCGAGGCCGACCGCGAGGACGACGACGACGATCGCGAGGGCGATGAAGCCGGTGGCGGCGAGCAGGAGGATCACGTCACACCTCGATCTTGACGATCTTGCGCATCCAGACGATGCCGAGGCCGATGGCGACGACGCCGGCGACGAGCATCATGAGCCCGAGCGTGCGGGTCCACAGCAGGCTCACGTAGTCGTGGTTGGCCCACATGCTGTAGAAGAACAGGCCGATCGGCAGGCAGATCAGCGCGTACGCCGAGAGCCGGCCCTCGGCGGAGAGCGCCTTGACCTGCCGGCGCAGCATCTCGCGCTCCCGCAGGGTCGAGGCGGTGGTCCGCAGCGTCTCGGCGAGGTTGCCGCCGACCTCGCGCTGGATGCGGATGGCCATCGTCGTCCAGCGCATGTTGTGGCTGTCCATCCGGACCGCCATCTTGTCCAGCGCGTCGGAGACGTCGGAGCCGATCCGCGCCTCGGCGAGGGCCCGGCTGAACTCCTTGGCGGCGGGCTCGGTGGCGTCCTTGGCCACCGAGTCCAGTGCTTGCAGGAGGCTGAAGCCGGAGGCGAGCGAGGTCGCGACGAGCATCATGACGTCCGGGAGCACCGACTCGAACTTGCGCGCCCGCCGCTTGGCGAGGAAGCGCAGGACGAAGGGCGGGGCGATGAGGCCGAGAACCAGCCCGATGAGGGCGCCGACCCACGCCAGGGAGGAGAAGAGCAGGACGCCACCGGCGATGAAGACGACGACGGCGACGAGTCGCATGACGAGCCACTCCCCCGCCCGCCACGGCAGGTCGGCGCGGACGAGGAGCTCCATCGTCTTCGTCGTCGAGTCGCGGCCCTCCATGATCGACTCGCCCATCGAGACGATGGACTGGCTGATCGCGGCGGCGCTCGGCGCCTGGCGCTGGCTGGCCCGGGCGCGTCCGATGCCGTAGGTCTCGATGGCCTCGAGCCGGTCGGCCCTGCGGTTGCGGAACAGGTTGGGGCCGACGAACGCGACCATGAGGCCGAAGACGCCGAGGAACACGACCGCGATGGCCGGCACGAGCAGCGTCGGGGAGAGCGCCGTCAGGGCGGTCATCTTCGTCGAGGTGTCCTCGATCGCCGCGGGGACCGGGGTGTCGTCCTCAGGCACGACGGGCGGGGCGACGTCGGCGAGGTTGAGCTGCGAGCTGTTGTCGAAGGTGCGCCCGGAGGCCGTGCCCTCGATCTTCAGGGTCTGCGCGCCGCCGACGTCGGCGGGCTTGGTGATGGTGAGGACGACCTGCGAGTTGAGGGCGACGGCAGCAGCGTTGAACGCCGCTGCGACGGCGGCCCGGTCGGCGGCGTTGGCCACCGATCCGCCTCCGGCGGCGGCGAACTGGCGCAGCACCTCGGTGTTTGCCTCGCCCGAGTTGAAGGAGACCACCTCGGCGCGCACCTTGGCCCGGCTGAGGGCGGAGAGTGCCTTGGCTCGCTCGCTGGCCGCCTTGGCGTCGCCCCCGGCGAGCGCGGCGACGGTGTCGCCACCGTCGCTGAGCAGCAGCAGGCTCCGCTCGCCCTGGGTGCCGAGGCCGACGACGGCGTCCTGGACCGCCTTGTACAGCGAGGTCTCGCCGCCGGCCCGCAGGGCGTCGACGGCGCGGCTCACCCTGGCGTGGTCGGTCGTCGGTGCGACGTCGATGCCCGAGGTCGAGGCGAACGAGACGACGCCGACCTTGACGTCGGCCGGGACGTGGGCGAGGAACTGCGCCACGCCGGCCCGCACGGTCGCCATCCCGGCAGGGCCCATCGAGCCACTCGTGTCGATGACGAGCATCGTCGAGCGCGGCTGCTTCGACGGCTCCGAGACGGTGACCGGCGCGAGCCGCGAGCCGAAGGTCGCCGTCACGCTCTTCCAGTCGACGGTGACGGCCGAGCTCGGGCGCAGGACCAGGGTCGCGGTCACCTTGTCCTTGGTCACCCGCACGTCGCTGAGCGTCGAGGGGATGACGTCGGCGGCCGCGGCCGCGGGCGCGCCGAGGAGCGGCAGGACGAGGGCGGCGAGCGTCGCGAGGGCGACGGGCACCGCGGCGAACCGCCGCTGCACGGGAGCGAGGACGGTGCTCACGTCAGCCGTGCCCCGTTGATGAACAGCTGCGGGGACACCTCGACGCCGAGGTCCTGCAGGTCGGTGAGGAACTTCGGCCGCAGGCCGGTCGAGACGAGCGTCCCGCGGAAGCGGCCGTTCTCGTCACGGCCCGCCGACCAGTCGAAGGTGAAGATGTCCTGGAGCGTCACGACGTCGCCCTCCATGCCGACCACCTCGGTGATGGCCACGATGCGCCGCGACCCGTCCTTGAGGCGGGCCTGCTGGACGATGAGGTCGACCGCGCCGGCCACCTGCTCGCGGATGGCCCGCACCGGCAGCTCGACACCGGCCATGAGGACCATCGTCTCGAGGCGGGAGAGCGAGTCGCGCGGGGTGTTGGCGTGGACGGTCGTGATCGAGCCGTCGTGACCGGTGTTCATCGCCTGGAGCATGTCGAGCGCGGCGCCGTCGCGGACCTCGCCGACGACGATGCGGTCGGGCCGCATGCGGAGGCTGTTCTTCACGAGGTCGCGGATGGCGATGGCGCCCTTGCCCTCGATGTTCGCCGGGCGGGACTCCAGCCGCAGCACGTGGTCCTGGTGCAGCTGGAGCTCGGCGGCGTCCTCGATGGTGACGATGCGCTCGTCCTCGGGGATGAAGGAGGAGATGACGTTGAGGGTCGTCGTCTTCCCGGAGCCCGTACCGCCGGAGATGATGACGTTGCGGCGACCGATGACGCAGGCCCTGAGGAAGTCGCGCACGCTCGGCGTGATCGTCCCGAAGGCGATGAGGTCGGCGTCGGTGTACGGGTCCTGGGAGAACTTGCGGATGGTGAGCATCGCGCCGTCGAGGGCGATCGGGTTGATCACCGCGTTGACGCGCGAGCCGTCGGGGAGGCGGGCGTCGCACAGGGGGCTCGCCTCGTCGACGCGGCGGCCGACCCGGCCGACGATCTTGTCGATGACGCGGCGCAGGTGCGCCTCGTTCGAGAAGTGCGTGTCGACCGAGTAGAGCTTGCCGCTGCGCTCGACGTAGATGCTGTCCGGACCGTTGACCATGATCTCGGAGATGTCCGGGTCGCGCAGCAGCGGCTCGAGGGGGCCGTGCCCGAGGATCTCGTCCGAGACCTCCTGGGCGATGCGGGTGCGGTCGGCGTGCGAGAGGGGGGTCTGCTCGGCGTCGATCGTCTGCTGGAGGGTCTGGCGCACCTGCTGGGCCAGCTCGGCCTCGGGCAGGTGCGGGTCGTAGAGGCGCGGGCCGAGGCTGTCGATGAGCGCCTGGTGGACGCGACCCTTGACCTCGGCGAACGGGTCGAGGACCCGACGCCGAGTGGCCCCGGGCCGCTGGGGGGCGCCGGAGCCGGGGGCGGGGGCCTGCTGCTGGGTCGCCGCGGCCTGGGCCCGGCGGACGCTGTCGAGACGGTCGGCGAGGCTCATCGACGGCTCCTGAAGAGACCCTTGCGGGCGTGGGCGTCGACCAGCTCGGCCTCCTGGCCCACGGCGTGCGGACGGATGTGGGCGTCGACGAGGTCCTTGATCGCGACGGTGACCGGCGCGCGGGGCTCGTCGAGGACGATCGGCACGCCCCGGTTCACCGAGGCGGGGACGCTCAGCGAGTTCGGGATGTTGACGGCGATCGCGGTCTTGATGGCGGACTCGACGTCCTCGGGCCGCAGGCCGACCTTGGCGTCCGCGCGGTTGAGCACGATGACGCGCGCGTCCTTCGGGCTGCCGATCATGTCGAGCGTGTCGATGGCGACGCGCAGGTTCTTCACGGCCGGGATGTCGAGCGTCGCGATGAGCACGAGGATGTCGGACAGGTCGACCGCCCCGAGCACGTGCTCCGTGAAGCTCGGCGGGGTGTCGACGACGACGTAGTCGTAGCAGCGGCGCGCGACCTTGATCAGCTCCCCGATCGTGGAGACCGGGATGCGGTCCGCGTCGCCGGGGTCGTTCGGCGCGCAGAGCACGTCGAGCCCGCTGGGCTCGTGCGTCGTCACGAGGTCGCGCAGGGCCTCGTCGTCGATGCTGCCGGCCATCGACACCGCGTCGAAGATGGAGCGGTCCGGGACGAGCTGGAGGCTGATCGCGACGTCGCCGAAGGAGAGGTCGAGGTCGATGAGCAGCGTCTTCTGGCCGCCGCTCGCGAGGTGCACGGCGGTGTTCGTCGAGAGCGTCGTCTTGCCGACGCCGCCCTTGGCGGAGAAGACCGTGATGACCTTGCCGTCACGGGTGGCGCCGCCGCTCGCGTGGCCGACGAGCCGGGAGGTCAGCTCGCGGCTGCGGCGCAGGGCGTCGGCGAGGCCGGTGTGGTCGTCGGCGCCGACGACCTCGCGGACCCCGGAGCGCAGGGCCTGCGAGAGCGTCGTGACGTCGATCCGGGCACGGAGCAGGATGACGCCGAGCTCGGGCCGGTCGAGACGCGCTGCCTCGGAGAGGCTGCACGCCTCGTCGAGGGGCACGTCCTTGCCGATGACGACCTGGTCGACCTGGGCGTTGTCGTGCAGCGCACGGGCGACGAGGTTCGAGGAGTCGAGGGAGGTGGTGTCGGGCCCCAGGGCGAAGCGGTAGCGCTCCAGTGCACCGGGGTCGGGGTCCCAGAGAATGATCACCGTGTCCTGTCCTTCAGCATCGTCTGGTCGCTGATCGACAGGTTGGGGTCGATCTTGAGCTCGGAGCCGCGCAGGCCGGCGTAGAGGGTGTAGTTGTTGATGCCGTGCACCAGGCGGACCGCCTGCTCGGGGGTCACCTCGAGGGTGACGAGGAAGCTGGCGCTCTGCGCGGGCTGCCCCCCGTCGGCGGTGGCCGGGGCCGGGGTCAGCGACGCGTCACCCATGGCGATGACCTTGGCGTTGTCGAGGAGGATCGAGGTCCCCGTGCCGAGGGCCTTCGGGTCCGCGGCGCCGTCGGAGCTCTTGTTGATCGCCGACATGCTGTAGGTCATGAAGATCGTCAGGTAGGAGCCGGGGGTCACGAAGGTGCCGACCCGCGCCGGGTCCTGCAGCTGGACGGAGACGGCGAGCTTGCCCGCCCCGACCTGGAGTGCCTTCTCCCCCACCGGGGTGTCGCCGAAGGCGGCGGCCAGGACGTACTGCCCCGGGGTGAGGTCGCTCACGGCGACGAGGTCGCTGTTGTCCTCGTCCACCTTCTCGAGCGCCCCGACCGGCTTGGCCCGGGCGGCGACCTCGGTCTGGACCAGCTGGCCGAGCCGCACCGCGTCCTTGAGGGAGGTGCCGGCCGAGATCGCCGTGTTGGTCACGTACACCTTGGTCGGGCTCGCGGCGGCGACCGCGCGGGCGTCCGCGCCGCGTGCGTACACGAGGACGAGGACGGCGCCGACGAGGGCGATCACGGCGGCCGTGAGGATGGCGAGGATACGACGACCCATGGGAACCATGTCCTTACAGAGGTGGGAAGAGCGTGGGCGCGGTGCTCGCGCCGAAGTCTGGATGTGGGTGGCGGTGGCCGCGGGGTGGCCGTCCTCCGGTGGTCCCCGCGGTGCGCCGGGAGGCGTGCCGCGGGCGGGGTGGGTGGACGGCCGTCCGCCGTCTTCGTCAGATGCTGTTGGAGGTGTCGCTGAAGAAGGTGGAGAGGTTGCGCCCCAGGAGGATGACGGACGCGACGATGACGATCGCGATGAACGCCATCATCAGGGCGTACTCGACCGCGGTGGCACCGCGGTCGGTGTGGGCACGGGCCGCTCGCTCGAGGAGCGGGCGGATCCGGAGCGTCGCCCGGGTCAGCAGGGTGGTCATCGGGTCACCTGTCCTTCGGAAGTGGTTCGGGGCGCCGGCCGCATCGGTGACCCGACGGCGACCGACGCCCCGATCTCGTGGTGATCCGCTCGGATCAGACGCTGTTCGACACCGTGTTGAACAGGGTGCTGAGGTTCTTGCCGAGGAGGGCCACGGCGACGATGATGACGACCGCGATGAGGGCGACCATGAGGCCGTACTCAACGGCGGTCGCACCCTTCTCGGAGCGGAGGTCGGCGAACTTCTGCTGGAGCTTGACGAGAGCCTTGGTCATGACGGGTGATGCCTTTCGGTACGAAGGGGTGCTGTCGAGCAGGTACAACGCTGTCAGGTCGCGGCCCCGCCCGACATACGCCGATGGGTCCGTGCTTCCCCGCCCGTACGGTGCAGCGGGGTCAACCGTTCGGCTGATCGCTCCGGAGGGGGTGTCGGCGGGGTTCCGTGCCATGCTCGACCCCTGCCCGCCGGCCGCCCACGGAGACCATCCCGATGACCACCCGCACCACGCCACTGCCTGACGAGGAACGTGAAAAACGTTCTGGCGCAGCGCCTCTGTGGGTCGCCTGGGTCGTGTGCGCGGCACTCGTCGCGGAGCTGGTGCGGCTGCGGACCGCGCCGGACGTCGACCTGTGGCTGCACCTGCGGATCGGCGCCGAGCTGCGGTCCGGCACGTGGTTCGGGAGGCTCCCGGACCCGATGGCCGTCCTCGCCGACCGTCCGTACGTGCCGACCCAGTGGCTCGCGGAGCGAGGCATGCTCGCCGTCCACGACGCCGCCGGGGTGCTCGGCCTGCACGTCGTCCGGGCGCTGCTCCTCGTCGCGCTCGTCGGGCTGCTGCACGCCACGGCGCGCCGGTGGACCGGCCCCCTCGCCGCCGTCGTCGTCGCGACCGCGGGCACCGTCGCGACCTCGGCCGGCTGGGGCGAGCGCCCGCAGCTGCTCGGGATCGTCGCGACGGCGCTGACCCTCCTGCTGTGGACGGGCACACTGCACGACACCCGCCCGCGCTGGGTCCTCGTGCCCGTCGCGTGGCTCTGGGCGATGGTGCACGGCTCCTGGCCGGTCGGCGTCGCGCTCGGCGTGCTCGTCCTCGTCGGGCTCGCACTCGAACGGCCCCGGCGCGACGTGCCGTGGGGCCGGCTCGCTGCGGTGCTCGTCGGGACCGCCCTCGCCCCGGCCCTCACACCGCTCGGGCCCGGGCTCCTCCTCGAGCCGTTCGCGGTCGGGGTCGCCGCCCGGAGCACGGTCAACGAGTGGCGGGCCCCCTCCCCCGGCAACCCGCTTCTCGTCCTCGTCGTCGCCCTGACCGTCGTCGTCGTCGTGCGCGCGGTCCGGGCCCGTCGCCTCGACCCCGCGACGCTGCTCCTGGCCGCGGCCGGCGTCGTGCTCGCCGCCACGTCGGTGCGCACCATCGCCCTCGGCGCCCTCCTCCTCGTGCCGGCCCTGGCCCGGTCCTTCCCGCGGGCCGCACCGACCGTCGCGCCGCGGCGCGAGCTGCTGCCGGCCGCCGTGGCCGCGCTCGTCCTCCTCGTCGTGCCGGGCGTCGCGCTCGGGGGCCCGCAGGCCGGACCGCTGCCGCCGACGGTCGACGCGGCGCTCGAGCGGCTGCCCGACGGGACGACGACGGTCGTCGACGCGTACGCCTCGGGCTGGGTGCTCTGGACGCATCCGCGGGTCCGGGTGCTGCGCGACCTGCGGGCCGAGGTCTACTCCCCCGCGACGGCCGCGGCGTACGAGGACCTGACGGCGGCCCGTCCGGGCTGGCCGGCGTACGCCGACGCCCACGACGTGCGCGCGGTCGTCATCCGCGCCGGTGAGCCCCTCGACCGGGCCCTGGCGGGTACGGGTGGCTGGGCCCGCACGGCCGCCGACGGCGACTGGGCCCTCTGGACCCGCGCCGGCTGACCGTCAGCCAGCCGGAACCCGCTCGAGCACGGTGAGCGCGTCGACCTCGCGGACGACGCGCCAGCCGCCGGTCCCGGCGAGGACCGCGGCGCGGTCGCTGCCGAGGACGACGACGTCGACGTCCGCGGCCGCCGGCACGGTGCCGTCGTGGAGGAAGTCGAGGAAGTCGGCCTGCACCGTGCGCGGGAAGGCGTCGATCGGGTTGGCGGCCCAGACCGTCACGCCGTCACGGGCGAGGGTCTCGGCGAGGGGCTCGACGGCCAGGACCGGCCGGCCCGCGGCGACCTCGCGGACCGCGACCGCGACGCGCTCCCCCGGCGCGCCGGCGGAGGAGCCCCGGCCGACGAGGACGGCGCCGGCGGCGACGGCCACGACGACGCCGGTCGCCAGCGGGACGAGGAGCCGGCCGGGCGCGGTGGGGAGGCCCGACGGCTCGCGCGGCGTGCGCGGACGCATCGCCGCCGCCCCGAGGAACAGGAGCAGCCAGATGCCGTTGCGGGCCGCCGAGGCGGTCCCGACGGCGAGCCCGGCCGCCGCCACCCACTCCCACAGCGGGGGGCGACCGCGCAGCGCGAGGAGCAGCAGCGCGAGCGCGGCGAGGAGCATCGCGACGTCGAGGGGGTGCCCGAGGTCGGGCCGCGCCCAGAGGTCGGTGCCCCGCGCTGCCGCCTCGTTGCGCAGCGCGGAGAGGTAGTAGGCCGGCGTGCCGGTGCCCGCCGAGGTGAGCAGGAGGGCGAGCG
>JACXUW010000460.1 GCA_014763705.1 Micrococcales bacterium
GCCGGAGACCGATGCCGCCGAGCGCCCGGGCGAGGACGAGCGTGACCGCAGCCGGCCCGCGGTCACGTCGTCGTCGCGCAAGGGCCGCCCGAGTGTCCCCAGCTGGGACGACATCGTCTTCGGTACCAAGGGCTCCGGCCCGGCCTGAGCCCTCCCGGGTCCGGCGAGGGCGGTCAGCCGCGCGGCGGCACGGGGCAGGCGTCGAGGTCGAAGGGCAGGGTGTCCGGCGTCGGCGACGCGGCCCGCGCGGCGTGGCTGTTCATCCGTCGCATGTGGTGGCGGCGGCAGAGCACCTCGTACTCGACGAGACCGGCGCTCGCCGCGGCGGTGTCGCCGACCACCACCTGCTCGCCCTCGACGACCATGACGCCGTCGACGACCCGGGCGTTGTGCGTGGCCCGCCGGCCGCACCAGCAGAGGGCCTCGACCTGGAGCACCTCGACCCGGTCGGCGAGCTCGATGAGCCGGCGCGACCCGGGGAACAGCTCGGTCCGGAAGTCCGCGGTGATGCCGAACGCCGTCACCTCGATGCCGAGCTCGTCGACGAGCCGGGCCAGCTGCTCGACCTGGGTCGGGGTGTAGAACTGCGCCTCGTCGCAGATGACGTAGTCGACCCGCGCGCCGGCCGTCAGGCACTCGACGACGACGTCCCAGAAGTCGAGGTCGTCGTGCACCTCGACGGCCGTCGTCTCGAGGCCGAGCCGTGAGGAGAGCACCGACTCCCCGGCGCGGTCGAGCTTGGTGAAGATCAGCCCCCGGCGGTCACGGGCGCGCTGGTTGTGGTCGATCTGCAGCGCGAGCGTCGACTTGCCGCAGTCCATCGTGCCCGAGAAGAAGACCAGGTCCGCCACGGGCGCCCACCCTAGGCGACGGAGGCGGGGACGTGGACCACCGGCACGTCCAGCTCCTCGCCGGTGAGGCCGCCGTGCATCCCGACGAGGGCGAGGAACTGAGGTCGCATCCGGGCCGAGTCGACGAGGCAGAAGTCGCCCTGGGCGACGACGACGAGGTCGCCGATGCGCTCGAGGTTGCCGGGCGAGACCGGCCCGAACCAGCCGTCGGCGACGGCGTCGGCCCGGGTCCGGACGACCGCGCGGTCGCCGAGCCGCGCGCTCCACGCGGCGGCGACGTGGGGCGCGGCACCGGGCCGGCAGTAGACGTGGGTCGCGCGGGGCTCCCCGCCGAGGTGGCGCACCCCCTCGAGCATCCCCGGGTCCTCGGCCACGTCGAGCCTGGACTCGTGCGGACAGGCCACCATGCCGTGGTCGGCGGTGACGGTGAGCGAGGTGTCCGGCGGGAGACCGGCCGCGAGCCGGGCCAGCTCGCGGTCGACGGCCTCGAGCTCGGTGGTCCACTCGAAGGACTCCGGGCCGTGCACGTGGCCGAGCTTGTCCACCTCGCCCCAGTAGAGGTAGACGAGCGAGCGCGGGTGCGCGCGCAGCGCCGTCAGGGCCGCGTCGACGCGGTCGGCGAGGGAGTCGGCCGCCGCGAACCGGCCCCCGCGCAGGGCGGCCCGGGTCAGGCCCGAGCCGTCGAAGAACGCCGGGCCGATGCGCGTCACGGCGACGCCGTCCGCGGCCGCGCGCTCGAACCAGGTCGGGAGGGCCTGCCAGCGCTCCGGGACCGGGCCGTCCTCCCAGGACAGCTCGTTGAAGACGCGGTCCTGCTCCGGCACGAGCACCTCGTAGCCGAGCATGCCGTGCGCGCCCGGTGGCGCCCCGGTGCCGAAGGTGGCCAGCGAGGTGGCCGTGGTCGAGGGGAACCCGGCCGGCACCCGGCGGGTCGAGCCGGCGAGCGAGCGCAGCCACGGGGCGTGCCCGAGCCGGCGACCGAGCTGGTCGGCGCCGAGGCCGTCGACGAGGACGACGACCGCGCGCCGGGCCGGCGGCAGGGCGAGGCGTCCGGACCACCGCCGCTCCCCCGTCGCCGACGGCACCCCGAGCGAGGCGCAGACGCCGGGCAGGACGTCGGCGAGGCTCGCGCCGGCGTAGTCGGGCGCGGCGGGTAGCGGCGGCACTCAGCCCTGCCCGATGGCGGCGGACAGGTCGCGGGCGAAGGCGAGCGCCCGGGCGAGCTTGTCGTCGCCGTCGGCGGCGGCCGAGATGCGCAGCGCGATGTCGTCGCCGGTGATGGTGCCCTCGTAGCCGTGGTCGGCCTCGCAGTCGGGGTCGCTGCACGACGCGGGGACGAGGTCGACGCGGGCCACCGTGCCCCAGCCGAGGGTGAGGGTGACCTCGCGGCCGAGCGAGCCCGGCACGTAGGACTCGGGGTTCTCGACGACGTGGGTGAGCATGACGCCCTTGACCGCCGAGAGCGGGATGGCCTCGGTCGTCGCGGTGGCGACCTCCTGCGGCGCCGGCGGCTCGTCCGCGTGGTCGTCGGCGTGCGCGATGAGCAGGCGCGAGGGGGTGAGGGCGAGGACGGTGATGTGCCGGCGGACGACGTCGCGGTCGAAGGTCGTCTCGAGGTGGACGAGGTGGTTGTCGAGCCGCTCCTCGCCGAGCGCCGCCGCCACGACGTCCGCGACGAGGGCCGGGTAGTAGCCGGCGGACTCGATGGCGGAGGTGAGGTCCGCCGGGAGGACGGGGGCGTCGTGGGCGCTGGTCATGGCCCCATTGTGCCGCGCCCCGGCGCGGGGCCCGCGCGCGCCGCCGGCTCAGGTGAGCGAACGGCGTCCCGGGT
>JACXUW010000461.1 GCA_014763705.1 Micrococcales bacterium
ACCCGCATCGAGGGCGAGATCCAGGCGCTCGACGAGGATCATCCGGTGACCGAACTATGGAAGGTCATGCGTGGCGAGGCCGAGGGCCGTCGCGAGCGCCCGGACGGTGTGCGGGTAGGGGCGGGTCCGCTGGCCCCGTTCGAGCGCGCTGACCGCCGTCGCGGCGAGCCCCGCCCGCTCGGCGAGCTCCTCCTGCGTCAGCGCGGCCCGCCGCCGGTAGGACCGCAGTAGCGAGCCGAAGCTCGCCGGGGTCGCGGTGGTCATGGCGGCAACCTAGGCCACCGTGCGGGTCGACGGGGAGGTCCCGCGGCGAGTGTGCGGGTGGTGTGCGGGTCGCGTGCCTGGGCTGGTCGGGGCGGCGCGGCGAGGCTGGTCCGGTCGCACCGCGCGGCACCCGGAGACCCACGGGACACACCACGGGAGACCAGATGAAGACCACCGACCACACCCCCGTCGGGCCGCTCGCCACCGTCGAGATGAAGGCCCTGCACAGCGCCTTCCGGCGCGAGTACGCCTCTGCGGCAGGGCTCGTCCGTGACGTCCGCCCCGGCGACGTCGAGCGTGCCCGCACCGTCGGGCACCACCTCGAGTTCGTCGAGCGGTTCCTCCACCACCACCACACGCTCGAGGACGAGCTGCTCTGGCCGAAGCTCCTCGGGCGCGTGCCGGTGGAGATCGCCCCGGTCGTCGAGCTGATGGAGACCCAGCACGCCGTCGTCGACGACTGCATCACGCGCTCGCGTGCCCTCCGGGAGCGCTGGAGGGCCACCGCGGACGCCGGCCTCGGGTCGCAGCTCGCCGGCCTCCTCGACCGGATGCACGCCGCGCTCGTCGAGCACCTCGACGCCGAGGAGGGGCGGGTGCTGCCGCTCGTCGAGACCGCCGTCACCCACGCCGAGTGGGCCGAGCTGGGCCGCGCCGGCCAGAGCGCCTTCCCCGGCCGCGAGGGCCTGCTCGTCTTCGGGATGATCCAGCGCGATGCCGGCGACGAGGTCATCGGGACGATGCTCGCCGCCGCGCCCGCGCCCGTCCGGTTCGTCCTCCCGCGCCTGGCCCGCCGCACGTACCGCCGGCACGCCGGCGCGCTCGCGCTGCTCGGCTGACCTCCCCCTCCACGACACCGACCCATCGACCCACAGACCGGAGACCCACCATGACCGACCTCGCGAACCGCCCGGCCCCGCCGGCACCCACCACCGTCCCGGGCGATGCCTGGGCCACCCTCGCCGCGACCCTCGACGGCGCGCTCGTCCGCCCGGGCGACCCCGACTGGGACGACGCCCGCCGCGCGTGGCACCTGGACGTCGACCAGCACCCCGCCGCGGTCGTCGCGGTCGAGAGCGCCGCCGACGTCGCCGCGACGATGACCGCCGCCCGGGCCCTCGGGCTGCGCGTCGCGCCGCAGTCGACCGGGCACAACGCCGCGCCGATCGGCGACCTCCACGACACCGTGCTCCTGCGCACCCACCGGCTGCGATCGGTCCGGGTGGACCCGCTCGCCCGGGTCGCCCACGTCGGCGGAGGCGCCGTGTGGGGCGACGTGACCCCGGTCGCGGCCGCGCACGGGCTCGCCGCGTTGGCGGGCTCGGCCGCCGACGTCGGCGTCGCCGGCTACACCCTCGGCGGCGGCCTGTCCTGGCTGGCCCGTTCGCACGGGCTCGCCGCCGACTCGGTGCTCGCGCTCGAGGTCGTCACGGCCGACGGACGGCTGCGCCGCGTCGACGCCGAGCACGACCCGGAGCTGTTCTGGGCCCTGCGTGGTGGCGGGGGCAGCTTCGCCGTCGTCACGGCGCTCGAGCTGCGGCTCTTCCCCGTCGCCGAGCTCGTCGCGGGCACCCTCTTCTTCCCGCTCGAACGGGCCGAGGAGGTCCTCCAGGCCTGGCGGGAGTGGGTGCCGACGGTGCCGGAGGCGGTGACCACGGTGGGCCGGATGCTGCGCTTCCCGCCGCTGCCCGACCTCCCGGCGGCGCTCGCCGGGCGCGGCTGGGTCGTCGTCGAGGCGGCCTGCCAGCTCGACGCGGCCGAGGCGGACCGGCTGCTCGCGCCCCTGCGCGCGCTCGGCCCGGAGATCGACACGGTCGCCACGGTGCCGGTCACCGCGCTCGCCGACCTGCACATGGACCCGCCCGGCCCGGTGCCCGGTCGTGGTGACGGAGCGCTCGTGCGCCACCTGCCGCCCGAGGCGGTGACCGCCCTCGTGCGGGCCACCGGTCCCGGGGTCGACAGCCCGCTCCTCTCGGTCGAGCTGCGCCACCTCGGCGGCGCCCTCGACCCGTCCCGGTCGAGGGGTGGCGCGCTGCGCGGCCTCGACGCCGAGTTCGCGTTCTTCGCCATCGGCATCACCCCGACGCCGGAGTCGGTGGACGTCGTCGAGCGCGCGGTCGAGGCGGCGCAGTACGCGCTCGCCCCGTGGACCCGCGGCTGCTACCTCAACTTCGCCGAGGTGGCCAAGGACGGCGACGCCTTCTGGGGCGAGGAGGTGCACGCGCGGCTGCGCCGGGTCAAGGCCCGCCACGACCCCGACGACCTCATCCGGGCCAACCACCCGGTGCGTCCGGCGCGGGACCACGGACGTCCCCTCCCTCCGGCCTGACCACCCCGCCGCACGCTCCGCCGCGTGCTACCCCGCAGTAAGTGCCGTCATCACGACACATACTGCGGGGTAGCACGCGGC
>JACXUW010000462.1 GCA_014763705.1 Micrococcales bacterium
GGCGCCGGGTCATCGCGAGGCGCGGTACAAATGGGGCGTCGCGCTCGTCGCCGTCGTCGTCGACGTGCCGTTGCTCGCGCGCGTCGTCCTCAGCGGTGACGAGACCGAGGCCGCCCTCGTCCTCGTCCGGTTCCTCGTGGCGGTGCCGGTCGGTGCGCTGGCCGGTGGCTGGGCGCTGCGCCGGCTCGGCGCCGGGGTCGTCGCCGCGGCGGGCCTGCTCGTCACCGCCGTCGGCCTCGTCGTGATGTCCGGCTGGGACGCCGGCGCCCTCGAGCGGTGGGGCTCGTCGGCCGTCCTCGCCGCGACCGGGCTCGGCATCGGGCTCGTCCTCGCCCCGGTCAACGACGCCGCCCTCGCCGAGTCCTCGGAGGACTCGCACGGCACTGCGTCGGCGCTCGTCGTCGTGGCCCGGATGGTCGGGATGGTCGTCGGGCTGGCCCTGCTCACGGCGATCGGGCTGCACCGCTACTACGGAGCCGTCGCGGCGCTGCCCGACCCCACCGACACCGACGCGCTCCGCGCCGCCGCCGTCCTCCAGGTGTCCGCGGTCTTCCGGGGCGCCGCCGTGGCCGCCGGGCTCGGCCTCCTCGTCGCGCTGTCGCTCGGCCGGCGACCACCCCGTCCGCAGGTCGGTGGGCAGGCGTAGCGTCGAGCGCATGGCCTCCGTCAACGACATCCTCCTCGACGCCCTCGGGCGCGTGCGCGAGACCGTGCACGGCCTCCTCGACGACGTCCCCGCCGACCGCCTCGCCCAGCCGCCCGCCGAGGGCGCGAACACCGTGGCGTGGCTCGTCTGGCACCTGACCCGCGTCCTCGACACCCACGTCGCCGACGCCGTCGACCGCGACGTCGTGTGGACGAGCGGCGGATGGTACGAGCGGTTCGGGCTGCCCTTCCCGGCCAGCGCCCACGGCTACGGGATGTCGTGGGCCGAGGTCCTCGAGGTGCGTCCGGCCGCCGACGACCTGCGCGGCTACTTCGACGCGACCTACGAGATGGTCGCCGGCGCGCTCCGGGAGCTCGACGCTGCCGACCTCGACCGCGTCGTCGACGACAACTGGGACCCGCCGGTGACCCTCGCGGTCCGGCTGGTCAGCGCGCTCAACGACGCCACCCAGCACGTCGGCCAGGCGTCGTACGCCGCGGGGATGCTCGCCCGGGCCTGAGCCGCACGTGCCCGAGCTGCCCGAGGTCGAGTCCGCCCGCGCCGTCCTCGAGCGGTCGGCGTTGCACCGCACGGTCGTCGACGTCGACGACGTCTGTCGTGCTGTGTGGCGGGCTACCGCGCAGTACGTGCTGCGATGACGACACGTACTGCGCGGTAGCCCGTGACGGGACGGCTCAGGAGCGGCGAGAGGGCCCGGGGCTCGCGCCCTCGCCGTCGATGCCGACCGGCACGGGCAGCGGCGCGACGCCGGTGAGCCACTTGCGGTAGCGGACGTGACCGCGCCAGTGCTCGAGCTCGTCCCAGAGGGCGGCGTGCGCGGACCACGGCAGCGGCTCCGCGCCCTCGCGCCACGAGGACCCGAACGACACCCACACCGGAACCCAGTCGGCGGCGTCGTCCCAGGCGCCTCGGCGGGCCACCAGCGTGCGACGCCGGTACTGCTCGGCCTGGCGGGGACCGTCGGCGCAGTTCGGCGCGGTCGACATCGGCCACACCCGCAGGTCCCGGTGCATGAGGGCCACCTCGAGGGGGCCGAGTGCCGCGGGGTCCACGAGGACCGTCGCGACGAGCTCGTGCGGTCGGCGGGTCATCCCGGCACGGTAACCCGAGCCACCGACGCGCGTCAGCCCCCCGGGGCCCGGACCGTTCAGTCCTCGAGCTGGACGACGACCGGTGCGTGGTCGCTGGCCCCGGCACCCTTGCGCTCCTCGCGGTCGATGACCGCCCCGGCCACCCGGGCCGCGAACGACGGCGAGCCGAGGACGAAGTCGATGCGCATCCCGCGCTTCTTCGGGAACGCGAGGCGCTGGTAGTCCCAGTACGTGTACGTCCCCGGACCCGGCGCGTGCGGGCGGACGACGTCGACGAAGCCGGCGTCGAGGAACGCGTGGAAGGCGGCGCGCTCGGGCGGGCTGACGTGCGACTTGTCGAGGTAGTACTCCATCGACCAGACGTCCTCGTCGCGCGGGGCGATGTTCCAGTCGCCGCACAGGGCGACCGGGGTGCCGTCGGCGGCCCACTCGACGGCCCGGTCGCGCAGCCGGGCCAGCCACTCGAGCTTGTAGCCCATGTGCGGGTCGCCGAGGGCCCGGCCGTTCGGCACGTACACCGACCAGAACCGCACGCCGCCGCACGTCGCGCCGATGGACCGCGCCTCGGCGGCCAGCGGCTCGCCCCACCCGGGGTCGCCGTCGAAGCCGACCTGCACGTCGTCGAGCCCGACCCGCGAGAGGACGGCGACGCCGTTCCACTGGTTGACGCCGTGGTGGGCGACCTCGTACCCGAGCGCCCGGAACCGGTCGTACGGGAACTGCTCGTCCTTGGCCTTGGTCTCCTGCATCGCGAGGACGTCGACGTCGGCCCGCTGCAGCCACGCCTCGACGCGGTCGATGCGGGAGCGGATGGAGTTGACGTTCCACGTGGCGATGCGCACCAGCCCACCCTAACGACGGCCGCCGACGGCCGGTCCGCCCTGTCGGGGCAGGCGCGAGCGTGGGAGAG
>JACXUW010000038.1 GCA_014763705.1 Micrococcales bacterium
GCCAGGAGGTCGACGGTGAAGAGCCGGCCGGAGTCGGTGCTCTGCCCGCTGGTGTCGGCGAGGGCCGGACCCGCGGCGAGGACGAGCGGCACGACCGTCACGGCCAGGGACGCGACGACGCGTCGCAGACCCACCCCACGGCCCTCGGAAGAACGCACCACGACTCGTTTCGTCTCATCAGGGCGCCCCGCGGGGCACCCGGTACACGCCCTGCTCGTGCACCTGGCTCCACGATAGGCGGAGGATCCACGGTGCGCAGGGGGTGGGAGCAAAAAGGTCATCGAACCGTCAGGCTGCTGACAGGAACTCGTACCTCACCCGCCCCTGCGGCCCCGGGGGACCACCTCGGGCGCGCTCGTCCACAGGCACCCGCACCCGGAGCCCTCGTCCACAACCTGCGGCAGGAGGGTTGCCACCGACCGCGTCTGGCGGTGTGCTCGACGCCTGGCCGGCACCGGGCCGGCCCGAGCCCGAGGGGGAGCCCATGACACCGACCACGGACGAGCCGGACCTCAACATCGTCCACCTGCGCGGGCGGGTCACCTCGCTCGACGAGCCACGCAGCCTCCCGAGCGGCGACGTCGTCCACGGGCTGCGCGTCACGGTGACCCGCGCGCTCCGCCCCGGGGCGTCACGGGCGGCCGCCGACACCGTCGACGTCGCCTGCTGGAGTCCGGCCACCCGACGGGTCGCCGGCCGTCTCGTCGTGGGGGAGCGGGTCGAGGTCGACGGCGCGATCCGGCGGCGGTTCTTCCGTGCCGGGGCGGCACCGGTCAGCCGCTACGAGGTCGAGGCCAGCCGCGTCCGGCGGCTGCCACCCGCCCGCCCCCGGCCGGTCAGGTCCGGAGAAGCACGAGGGGCGGGATCCCCCTAGCCTGTGCGGATGGACGCGCAGACCACGGGGGACCGGACGCACGACGTCGCCGACCGGCACGACCTCATCCGGGTGCAGGGCGCTCGCGAGAACAACCTCAAGGACGTCACCCTCGAGCTGCCCAAGCGCCGGCTCACCGTCTTCACCGGGGTCTCCGGTTCCGGGAAGAGCTCGCTCGTGTTCGGGACGATCGCCGCCGAGTCCCAGCGCCTCATCAACGAGACCTACAGCGCGTTCGTCCAGGGCTTCATGCCCACGCTCGCGCGGCCCGAGGTCGACCGCCTCGAGGGGCTGACGACGGCGATCATCGTCGACCAGGAGCGGATGGGCGCCAACCCCCGCTCGACCGTGGGCACGGCGACCGACGCCAACGCCATGCTGCGCATCCTCTTCAGCCGGCTCGGCGACCCGTACGTCGGGCCGCCGACCGCGTTCTCGTTCAACGTGCCCACCCGCACCGCGAGCGGCGTGATGTCCACCGAGAAGGACGGCCGGGTCGAGAAGAGCGTCGTCAAGGGTGCCGTGTACCTCGGCGGCATGTGCTCGCGCTGCGAGGGCATGGGGCAGGTGAGCGACATCGACCGGACGGCCCTGTACGACGGGACGCGCTCGCTCTCCGACGGCGCGCTGACCGTGCCCGGGTACTCGATGGACGGCTGGTACGGACGGCTCTTCGCCGGCATGGGCCTGCCGATGGACGTCCCGATCGACGAGTTCACGGCCCGCCAGCTCGAGACGATGCTCTACGCGCCGCCGACCAAGATCAAGGTCGAGGGCGTCAACCTGACCTTCGAGGGCATCATCCCGCGGATCCAGAAGTCGATGCTGTCCAAGGACCCCGAGGCGATGCAGCCGCACGTGCGCCGGTTCGTCGAGCGCGCGGTGACGTTCCAGACCTGTCCCGAGTGCGACGGAACCCGCCTCGGCCCGGAGGTGCGGGCCTCGCGGATCGCCGGGAAGAACATCGCCGACCTGTGCTCGATGCAGGTCAGCGACCTCGCCGAGTGGGTGCGCGCCCTCGAGGAGCCCTCTGTCGCACCGCTGTTGGCGGGGCTCCAGCACCTGCTCGACTCGTTCACCACCATCGGCCTCGGCTACCTGTCCCTCGACCGGCCGGCCGGGTCCCTGTCGGGCGGCGAGGCGCAGCGCACGAAGATGATCCGGCACCTCGGGTCGGCCCTCACCGACGTCACGTACGTCTTCGACGAGCCGACGATCGGGTTGCACCCGCACGACATCCAGCGGATGAACGAGCTGCTCCTGCGGCTGCGCGACAAGGGGAACACGGTCCTCGTCGTCGAGCACAAGCCGGAGACGATCGCCATCGCCGACCACGTCGTCGACCTCGGGCCCGGCGCCGGGTCGGCCGGGGGAGCGGTGTGCTTCGAGGGCACCGTCGAGGGGCTGCGGGGAAGCGACACGGTCACCGGCCGCCACCTCGACGACCGCGCGTCGCTCAAGCCGTCGGTACGGGCGGCCACCGGCATCCTCGAGGTCCGCGGCGCCTCCACGCACAACCTGCGCGACGTCGACGTCGACGTGCCGCTCGGGGTGCTCTGCGTCGTCACCGGTGTCGCGGGGTCCGGCAAGAGCTCGCTCGTCACCGGGTCGGTCGCCGGGCGCGACGGCGTCGTCGTCATCGACCAGGCCGCCATCAAGGGGTCCCGGCGCAGCAACCCCGCGACGTACACCGGGCTCCTGGAGCCGGTCCGGAAGGCCTTCGCGAAGGCGAACGGCGTCAAGCCGGCGCTCTTCAGCTCGAACTCCGAGGGTGTCTGCCCGACGTGCAACGGCGCGGGCGTCATCTACACCGAGCTCGGCGTCATGGCCACCGTCGAGTCGACCTGCGAGGTCTGCGAGGGCCGGCGCTTCCAGGCGGCCGTCCTCGACTACGCGCTCGCCGGCCGGAACATCGCCGAGGTCCTCGCGATGCCGGTCACCGACGCGGTCGCGTTCTTCGCCGAGGGCGAGGCCCGGGTGCCGGCGGCCCACCGGGTGCTCGAGCGGCTGGCCGACGTCGGGCTCGGCTACCTCACGCTCGGGCAGCCGCTGACCACGCTGTCCGGTGGCGAGCGGCAGCGGCTCAAGCTCGCGGCGCGGATGGGCGAGGATGCCGCGGTCTACGTCCTCGACGAGCCGACGACCGGGCTGCACCTCGCCGACGTCGAGCAGCTCCTCGGGCTGCTCGACCGGCTCGTCGACGGGGGCACCTCGGTCCTCGTCATCGAGCACCACCAGGCCGTCATGGCCCACGCGGACTGGATCATCGACCTGGGCCCCGGCGCCGGCCACGACGGCGGCCGCGTCGTCTTCGAGGGCACCCCGGCCGACCTCGTCGCCGACGCCTCGACGCTCACCGGGCAGCACCTCGCGGCCTACGTGGGCGGCTGACCGGCCTCACCCGGGTGGCCGCACCCGCCGTGCGACCACCTGCTCGCGGGCTCCGGCGGCGTCCAGCAGGGCGACGAGCGCGCGGGACGCGGCCTCGAGCGGCTCGGACCCCACCGCCGCCCGCACCCGGTCGACGAGGGCGGCACGACGCGCCCGGGTCTCCTCGACCAGACCCCGACCGCGGTCGGTCAGCTCGATCCGCCGCACCCGGGCGTCCTCCGGCGCGGGACGCCGGGTCACGTGCCCGAGGCGCTCGAGCTCGCCGACCGTCTTCGAGACGGCCTGCTGGCTCACGCCGAGCTCGAGCGCGAGCTCGCCGACGGTGGGGGAGTCGCGCAGGAGGACCTGCACCACGTAGCCGTGGCCCGCACGGACCCCCGGGTAGCCGGCGTCGTGCAGGCCGGCGAGGACCGCGTCGCCGGCGGCGGCCCCGGCGATCGCGGCCAGGACGGTCAGGTCGAGGTCCTCGGGCCGGATGTCGCTCACCGGAGGACCGTACCAGTACACAACCTAGGTTGTGGATAGTGCCGCAGCGGGCTACGGTCACCGTCATGACCGACGTCGAGACCGCCGTGCGCACGCTCTACCGAGCCCTGGAGGACGGCCTCTCGGGGGATCGGCTCCTGGCCCTGATGACCGACGACGTCGTGACCGTCGAGCACCCGAACGCGCTGCGGCCCTCCGGAGGGACCGCCGACCGCGAGGCCATGCGGGTGGCGTCCACCGCCGGAGCACAGCTGCTGGAGACGCAGCGCTACGACGTGCGTGACGTCATCGTCTCCGGTGACGTGGCCGCGGTGCGCTGCACGTGGAGCGCCGTCGTCGCCCGCGACGCCGGACCGTTCCGGCGCGGGCAGCGACTGCGGGCGCACCTGGCCCAGTTCGTCACCCTGCGAGGGGGCCTGGTCAGCCGGATCGAGACCTACGACTGCCACGAGGTCGCCGTCGCGGACTGACCCGGCAGAACGCCGATAATCGACATTATGTCATTCTGCTGAGCTCGCCGCCCCGTCCACCCCTCCTCCGGCTCCGGCCCGCGGCGATGACGGCCGACCTACGCTGGGCGTCGTGCCCCGCCTCAACCAGCACGGCCAGCCGATCGGCGACGTCGTGGCGTTCACCACCGCGCAGCCCGTGCGCCCGGTGACGCTCGAGGGCCGGCTCGTCCGGCTCCGCCCGCTCGTCCCCGACGACGCCGCCGAGCTGGCCGCCGTCCTCGGCGTCCACGACGAGCTGTGGACCTACCAGTCCACCGAGGCGCCCCGGACCGCCGAGGACGCCCGGGCCGTCATCGAGGTGGACGCCGCGGCGGACGACACGCAGCCGTTCGCCGTCGTCGACCCGGCCGGTGGAGCCCTCCTGGGCCGGGTGCACCTCATGCGGGCCCAGCCGGCCGTCGGCTCGGTGGAGGTGGGAGCCATCGTCTGGTCCCCCGCCCTACAGCGCACGGCCGCCGCCACCGAGGCCCAGCTGCTGCTCGCCGACCACGTGTTCGACACGCTCGGCTACCGCCGCTACGAGTGGAAGTGCGACTCGCTGAACGCCCCGTCGCGCCGTGCGGCGCTCCGGCTCGGCTTCACCGAGGAGGGCACGTGGCGACAGGCCCTCGTCACCAAGGGCCGCACCCGCGACACGACGTGGTTCGGCATGACCGACGCGGACTGGCCGGGGGTCCGCGACGCCCTGCGCGTCTGGCTCGACCCGTCGAACCACGACGGGCGCGGGCGCCAGCGCCGGTCCCTCGCCGCCATCCGCGAGGACCGGCGATGACCTCCTCCCCCGGGTTCGCCTACGACAACCGGACCGGCCGACCGGGTGGACGCGGCGTCCGCGCCCTCGGGCTGGTCCTGCCCGGTGTCCGCGGCGTGCAGGCCCAGGTCGAGCCCTACGCGGCCGCCTGGGCGGCCCACAACCGGCGGGCCCTTGCGACCCCGGGCCGGCGCTGGGTCGTCCTCGGCGACTCGATGTCCCAGGCGGTGGGCGCCTCCGCGTGGGACGCCGGTTGGGTCGACCAGCTCGCGACCACGCTCGCCGCACAGGGCCACCCGCTCGTCGTCGTCAACCTCTCCGCCACCGGAGCCCGCACCCCGGACGTCACCGACCAGCAGCTCCCCGTGCTGCGCGCTCTCCCGCCGGCCGAGGGCACCAGCAGCCCCGACCTCGTCACCGTCCTCGTCGGGTCCAACGACCTCTTCGCCGGTGGCGGAGTGCGCCGACGGCTCCCGGCGGAGTTCGCCCGGATGGTCGCTGCCCTCCCCCGCGGTGCGGTCGTCGCGACCCTGCCGCAGCCCCGCGCCGCCGCCCGTGCAGCCAACATCCACATCGAGTCAGCCTCTGCCACAGGGAAACTCGTCAAGGTCGACATGCGCGCCGAGGGCCCCCGCAACTGGCGAGGACGCCTGGCCCCGGACTTCTTCCACCCGAACGACGCCGGCTACGCGGAGCTCGCGCGGGCCTTCGCGCCGCACCTGCTGGAGGTGCTCGGCTCCTAGCCGGCCGCTGCCGGTGTCGAGCCGGTGGCACCCGGGACCGGGCACGGTGCCCCCTCGCAGCAGGGCCGGATCCACCCGCACCCGTCACACCGCTCGTGCGAGGTCTCCCAGCGCATCAGGGTGCCGCACATCGGACAGGGTTCGGTGAGGTCGGCCACCCCGGCGACGCTACGCGCCGGATCGGACCCGACGGCGGCGACACCCCGCCGTCGCGTCGTACGCTGTCCGGCGATGCAGTGCGACTACTTCGACGCCGGCCGCTGCCGGTCGTGCACGCTGATGGGCACGCCGTACGACGCCCAGCTCGCCGAGAAGGAGCACCGCGTCCGCGCCACCCTCGCACCGTGGACCGGGACGATGCCGTGGTCCGCCCCGGTCCGCTCCCCCGCCTCGCACTTCCGCAACAAGGCCAAGCTGGTCGTCGGCGGGCGGGCCGGCCGGCCCACGCTCGGCATCCTCGACCCCGGCGGCCGCGGGGTCGACCTGCGACGCTGTGGTCTCTACGAGCCGGGGCTCTCGGCCACCTTCGACCCCCTGCACCGGGTGCTCGCCGACCACCGCATCGAGCCCTACGACGTGCCCGGCCGGCGCGGCGAGCTCAAGTACGCCCTGCTCACCCACTCGCCCGACGGCGAGCACCTCGTCCGGCTCGTCGTGCGCAGCCGGTCCGGGCTCGAGGCCGTCCGCCGGCTGCTGCCGGACCTGCGCGCGGCCCTGCCCTCGGCCCGGGTGGTCAGCGTCAACCTCCACCCGGAGCACAAGGCGGTCCTCGAGGGCGAGGAGGAGGTCGTCCTCACCGAGGAGTCGACCCTCCCGATGCGGGTCGGCGACGTCACCCTCCACCTCGGGCCGCGAGCCTTCTTCCAGACCAACACGAGCGTCGCCGCCGCGCTCTACGCGCAGGCCCGGGCCTGGGCCGACGACCTCGAGCCGTCCTCGGTCACCGACCTGTACTGCGGTGTCGGCGGCTTCGCCCTCCACCTCGCCGCTCCCGGCCGGCGGGTGACGGGGGTGGAGACGTCGGAGGAGGCCGTGGCGGCTGCCCGGCGCTCCGCGGACGAGATGGGTTCGGTCGCACCGGGGCTCGAGGTCACCTTCGTCTCGGGTGACGCCACCACCGATGTCCCCGGCGAGCCTGAGCTCGTCGTCGTCAACCCTCCGCGACGCGGCATCGGGCCCGCCCTCGCGGCCCGGCTGGACGCCTCGAGCGCGACCCACGTCGTGTACTCCAGCTGCAACGTCGACACCCTCGCCCGCGACCTCGAGGCGATGCCCGGCCTCGAGCCCGTCGAGGGCCGCGTCGTTGACATGTTCCCCCAGACCCGGCACGTCGAGACCGTCCTGCTCCTGCGCCGTCGCTGACGCACGGGCCACCCCGTGAAGCTCTCGCGCCGGTTTGACACCGGCTTATCGCTGCCTTGACGTACGACGCCCCTCCGCGGTCGTACCGTCACCCCAGCAGGGTGCGCGTCGAAGGAGACGGAAGTGCGCATCGGGCCTGGCAGGGGCCGCGTCCGGGCGAGCGGTGGCGGCGCCGCGCGCCGTCGGGTCGCCCCCGCGGTGTGGGCCGCCCTGGTGGCGGTCGGAGTGGCGGTACCCGTCTGGGCCCTCTGGCAGGCGCCCGAGTGGGTCCACCACGGCGCCTGGCGGGTCACCTCGCTCGTCGCCGCGCTCGGCGCGGCCTCCCTGCTCGTCCTCACCTACCTCCTCCCGAGCCGCTTCCGGCCGCTCACCGGGTACCTCGGCGTCGAACGGCTCCTGCGCAGCCACCGGGCGCTGGCCCTCGTGGCGGTCGGGCTCGTGCTCCTCCACGTGCTCGCCGTCGTGCTGCGCCCGGGGATCGGCCTCGCCGTCCTCGACCTGCGCACGGCGCCGCCGCGCGTCTGGGCGGCGAGCACCGCCACCCTCGCGCTCACCGGGCTCGCCGTGTTCGGCCTGACCCGGCGCCGCCGGCGACCCCGGTACGAGGGCTGGCGGCTGGCGCACGTGGTGCTGGCCAACGTCGCCGTGCTCGCGACCGCCCTGCACGTCCTCTGGCTCGAGGACCTCACCCGGTTCCCCGAGGCCCGGGTGTGGTTCGTCGCGCTCGGCGGCCTGATGCTCGGCGCCCTCGCGTTCCGGTGGCTGTGGCGACCGCTGCGCTCACTGCGGAACCGCTACGTCGTCGACGAGGTGCGCCGCGCGTCACCGACCGCGGTCACCCTCGTCCTCCACGCCACGGGTCACCGCGGGGTGCCCTTCCGCCCCGGCCAGTTCGCCTGGCTGAAGATCGGCACCTCCCCGTTCGTGTTCGAGGAGCACCCGTTCACCATCGCCTCGCCGTCGACCGAGCCGTGGCGCAAGGAGTTCATGATCAAGGGCATCGGCGACTTCAGCGAGCTCGTCGCCGGCCTGCGGCCCGGGCGCAAGGTCTTCCTCGACGGCCCGCACGGCGCCTTCACCCTCGACGGCCTGCGCTCGGACCGGTTCGTCTTCATCGCCGGCGGCGTCGGCATCACCCCGATGCTCAGCATGTTGCGCACCCTCGCGGCGCGCGGCGACCGCCGCCCGGTGCTCCTCGTCGTCGCCGGACGGACCGCCGACGAGCTGCTCCACCGCACCGACGGCGAGCACCTGCGCGAGCAGCTCGACCTGCGCATCGTCGAGATCCTCGAGGAACCCCCGCAGGACTGGGACGGGGAGGTCGGCCGGTTCACCGAGGAGGTCCTCGAGCGCGCGCTCCCCCGCCGCCGCGGCCGTGACGTCGTCGACGTCTTCGTCTGCGGCCCCGGCCCGATGGTCGCCGCCGCGACGCGCATCGTCAGCGACCGGGGCATCCCCTCCAAGCACATCCACACCGAGCTGTTCGACGTCGTCTGACGCCTAGTCTCGAGGGCATGACCTTCTCGATCGCCGCCCACGACGGCGAGGCCTGGGGCGTCGCCGTCGCCAGCAGGTTCCTCGCCGTCGGCTCCGTCGTCCCCCGCGTCGTCCCCGGCCGGTGCGCCCTGGCCACCCAGGCGATGGCCCGGGTCGCCTACCTCGACGAGGTCGAGGAGGGGCTGAGCGCGGGGCTGACGGCCGCTGCCGCCCTCGAGCGGGCCACCGCCGGGGACGCCGGGCGCGAGGACCGCCAGGTCGGGGTCGTCGGCGCGGACGGGGCCGCGACGTTCACCGGCTCCGGGTGCATGCACTGGGCGGGTGGAGAGGCGGCCGGGGACTCGCGGACCGCCTTCGCCGTCCAGGGCAACATCCTCACCGGTCCCGAGGTGGTCGAGGCGATGGTCTCGGCGTGGCACGCGCACCGGGGACACGCGCTCGACGCCCGGCTGCTCGCGGTCCTCCTCGCCGGGGACGCCGCCGGCGGCGACGCGCGCGGCCGGCAGAGCGCCGCGCTCCTCGTCAAGGCCCCCGGCGCCGGCTACGACGGGTGCGGCGTCGTCGCCGACCTGCGGGTCGACGACCACCCGGAGGCGCCCACCGAGCTCGCGCGCGTCCACGGCCTCTCGACCCTCTACTTCGGCACGGCCGAGGACGTCGAGCCGCTCACCGGACCGCTCCGCGACGAGGTGTCGCGGCTGCTCGCCGCGGCCGGCCACGCAGGTCCCGTCGAGCCGGCCCTGGAGGCGTGGATGGGTGAGGTCAACCTCGAGAACCGGCACTCCCCCGGCGCGATCGACCGGCGGGTCCTCGCGGTCCTGCGGGGCTCCCCGACCGGCTGAGCGCGCGACCCGGGGCCACCCTGACCGAACTCTTACCGAGTCCTGACATGCCACTGGTCCCACGATGACCGTGCGGCTCCTACCGTGGTCGCAGGTGGTCACACCGCCCGCACCCAGCCGGCCGCCGACGCCCCCAGCGGCGTCGCCTGTCCTCCCCCTCCGGCCGCGCGGGCCGACCACCTCTCGCCCCCGGCGCCGGCCGGCTCACCGGCGCCGGGGGCTCACACGTGTCAGGGGGCCGCGAGGGCTCAGCGGGCCGGCCAGGCCCCGGCGCCCTGCCGGACCACCTCGCCGGTCGGCTCGCCACTCGTGAAGTCGACGACGGTGGTCGGTTCGGTGCCGCACTCCCCCGAGTCGAGGACGACGTCGACGACGTGGTCGAGCGCCTCCTTGACCGCCCAGCCGTCGGTCATCGGCTCCTCCTCGCCGGGGAGGATGAGGGTGGAGGAGAGCATCGGCTCGCCGAGGGCCGCCAGCAGCGCCCGGACCACCGGGTGCTCGGGGATGCGGACGCCGACCGTGCGCTTCTTCGGGTGGAGCAGCCGCCGCGGCACCTCGTGCGTCGCCGGCAGGATGAAGGTGTACGGGCCCGGGGTGGCCGCCTTGACCGCCCGGAAGACGTGGTTGTCGACGTGGACGAGCTGCCCCAGCTGGGCGAAGTCGCGGCAGACGAGCGTGTAGTGGTGCCGGTCGTCGAGCCGCCGGATGCTCCGGATCCGCTCCTTGGCCTGCTGGTCGCCCATCCGGGCCCCGAGGGCGTAGCCGGAGTCGGTCGGGTAGGCGACCAGGCCGCCCTCGTCGAGGACGGCCACGGTCTGCGCGATGGACCGCGGCTGCGGGTCGACGGGGTGGACGTCGAGGTAGCGCGCCATCCCGGCAGCCTAGGCCCGGCTCACTCCTCGCGGTACGTCACGGGCGCGCCGCGTTGGACCGTGCGCGAGACGGTGCACAGCCGGTCCCCGCTCTGGGCGATGGCCCGGGGCAGCCGCTCGCGCGCCCGGTCGCCGTCCTCGCCCTCCGGGAAGCGGACGCGGAAGGTGATCTCGATGTCGGCGAGGTGGTTCCCGCCCTCGTCCCGACTCTTGACGCCCTCGGAGCCGACCTCGAAGGACGTGGGCTCGGCGATCCGGCTCGTGATGAAGTCGACGTCGGTGGCGCTGCAGGCGGCCATCGCCGTGAGGAACAGCTCGACCGGGGTGAACTCGGCCGAGTCACCCCCGCCGCCGACGAGCATCGTGCCGCCCCGGACGTTGGTCACCTCGTAGAGGCCCTTCTCGAGGCGGGTCATCGTCACGCTGCGGTGGCCGAGGCCGGTGCCTCCGGTGGCCGGGGTCTCGTCGGTCATCTCGGGCTCCCCTTCTCGGCGACGGCTGACACCCGCCATCCTGTCACCCGGCTGCGAGGATGGCGGGCATGTCCACCCGCGGCCGTCTCCTCCTCGTCCGGCACGGCGAGACCGAGTGGTCCCGGGACGGACGACACACCGGCAGCACCGACCTGCCGCTGCTCCCCGCGGGCGAGCGGGACGCGGAGGCGCTGCGCGGGCCGCTCGCGGCCTTCGACGTCGGGCTCGTCGTGTGCTCCCCGCTGCAGCGGGCCCGCCGCACCGCCGAGCTGGCCGGGCTGCGCGTGGACCGGGTCGACCCGGACCTGCGCGAGTGGGACTACGGCGGCTACGAGGGGCTGACGACGCCCGAGATCCGTGGGCGGCGCGGCGACGCCTGGACGGTGTTCGAGGACGGCGTCGTCCCCGGCGAGACCCCCGGTGAGACCGTCGAGGAGGTCGCGGCCCGCGCCTCCCGGGTCCTGCAGCGGGTCGGACCGGACCTGGCGGCGCACGACGTCGTCCTGGTCGGGCACGGCCACGCCCTTCGGGTCCTCACCGCGACCTACCTCCGGCAGGAGCCACGCTTCGGGGCCTGCGTGGTCCTCGACGCCGGTGCGCTGTGCGTCCTCGGGCACGAGCACGACCGGCCGGCGATCCGCGCGTGGAACGCCCGCGGGTGAGCCGCGGACCCGGCGCCGTGGCTACGGCAGCGGCCAGGTGTGCACCGGGTCGTTGGCGTCCATCAGCTCGGCGTACCGCTCGACCATCCGTCGCAGGGCCTCGCGCCGGTCGTGGCCCTGCGCCTCGAAGTGCTCGACCATCCGGGTCTGCCACTCCGACCCGTTGACCCCGGTCGTCGCCCGGCCCTCGATGATGCCGAGGTAGCGCTCGCGGACGGCGTCCGAGACACCCCACTGGCGTAGGCCCTCGTGGGCCATCGGCAGCAGGTGGCGCAGGACCAGCTCGTCGGCGGAGACCTCGCCGAACCCGGGCCAGTAGACCCGCGCGTCCATCCCGTCGCGGGCGGCCCGCCGGAAGTTCTCCTCGCAGGCGGCGAAGCTCAGCTTGGTCCAGACCGGGCGGTCGGCGTGGGCGAGGACCCGGACGGCGCCGTAGTAGAACGCGGCGTTGGCGAGGACGTCGGCGATGGTCGGGCCGGCCGGCAGGACGCGGTTCTCGACCCGCAGGTGCGGCGTGCCCCCGACGATGTCGTAGATCGGTCGGTTCCAGCGGTACACGGTGCCGTTGTGCAGCCGCAGCTCGGCGAGCTCGGGGGCGATGCCGGCCTCGAGCTTGGCCATCGGGTCCTCGTCGGTGATCTCCGCGAGCAGGGTCGGGAAGTAGCGGACGTTCTCCTCGAAGAGGTCGAAGATCGAGGTGATCCAGCGCTCCCCGAAGAACACCCGCGGCCGCACGCCCTGGTTCTTCAGCTCGACCGGGCGGGTGTCGGTGGCCTGGCTGAAGAGCTCGATGCGGGTCTCGGCGTGCAGGCGCTTGCCGAAGAAGTAGGGGCTGTTCGCGGCGAGGGCGAGCTGCACCGACGACAGCGCCTGCGCGGCGTTCCAGTGCTGCGCGAACTCGTGCGGCGCGACCTGGAGGTGCAGCTGCACCGACGTGCACGCCGACTCGGGGGCGATCGAGCTGCAGTAGGTGGCGACGCGCTCGCCGGTCGGGCCCTCGATGTCGAGGTAGACGTCCTCACCGCGGGCCAGGACGATGGAGTCGTTGAGCGCCGTGTAGCGGTTGTTCGCGCTGATCCAGTCGCCCTCGTAGTGCTCGGGCATGATCGTCGGGAGGATGCCGATGGCGACGATCTTCGAGCCGACCTCCTTCGCCTTGCGGTCGGCGGCGTTGAGGCTCTCGCGCAGGTCGTGCTCGAGCTCGAGGGCGGCGTCACCGGGCAGCGGGCGCGGCGGCACGTTGAGCTCGATGTTGTAGCGCGCCAGCTCGGTCTGGTAGCCCGGGTCGGCGATCGCCTCGAGCACCTCGGCGTTGTGGAAGTGCGGCTGCTGGTGCTCGTCGACGAGGTTCAGCTCGATCTCGAGGCCGGTCATCGGCCGGTCGAACTCGAACGAGCTCTGGGTGAGCATCCGCTCGAAGACGTCGAGGTTCTGGCGCACCTTCTCGCGGTAGCGCTGCCGCTGTTCACGCGAGTAGCTCTGCGCGGTGACCTCGGCTCCCATGACGACAACCAACCACATCCCGCGGTGGCGCGGAAGCCGGAGGCGCGTTTCGGTCCACGGGTCCGTCGGTGCCCTCTCCTAGCGTGGGGTCCGTGCGGTTGCTCCACACCTCCGACTGGCACCTCGGGCGCTCGTTCCACGGGGTCGGGCTCCTCGCTGCCCAGGCCGCGCACCTCGACCACCTCGTCGACGTGGTCCGCACCGAGCGCGTCGACGCCGTCCTCGTCAGCGGCGACGTCTACGACCGCGCGATGCCCGCCCCCGACACCGTCGCCCTCCTGTCCGAGACCCTCGAGCGCGTCGTCGACGCCGGGGCCGCGGTCGTCCTCTCCAGCGGGAACCACGACTCCGCCATCCGCCTCGGCTTCGCCTCCGGGCTGCTGGAGCGGGCCGGGGTCCACATCCGCACCTCGGTCGCCGACGTCGGCCGGCCGGTGCTGCTCGGTGACGTGGCCGTCCACCCGCTCCCCTACCTCGAGCCGGCGCTCGTCGCCGACGTCCTCGGGGCCCCGGAGCGCACCCACGCGGCGGTGCTGCGGGCGGCGATGGACCGGGTGCGCGCCGACGCCGCCGTGCGTGGCGGGCGCACGGTCGTCATGGCGCACGCGTTCGTCTCCGGCGGGGTCGGCAGCGAGTCCGAGCGCGACATCTCGGTCGGCGGGGTCTCGCTCGTCCCGGTCGAGGTCTTCGACGGCGTCGACTACGCCGCCCTCGGGCACCTCCACGGCCGCCAGCGGGTCTCCGACACCGTGCGCTACAGCGGGTCGCCGGTCGCGATGTCGTTCAGCGAGTGGGCGCACCGCAAGGGTGGGCTGCTCGTCGACCTCTCGGGCGCTGCTCCCGTCGTCGAGGAGGTCGACGCCCCCGTGCAGCGCTCGCTCGCCGTCCTGCGCGGACGCCTCGAGGAGCTCCTCGCCGACCCGCGGCACACCGACGCCGAGCGTGCCTGGTGCCAGGTGACGCTCACCGACCCGACCCGTCCGCTCGGCGCGATGGAACGCCTGCGCCGCCGCTTCCCGCACACCCTCGAGCTGCGGTTCGAGCCCGAGGGCGCCGCCGTGCCGCTGCGCCCGTACGCCACCCGGGTCCGGGAGGCGTCGGCCGTCGAGGTCTGCTGCGACTTCCTCGGGCACGTGCGCGGCGGGCGGGGTGCCGACGACGCCGAGCGCGCGCTCCTCGACGAGGCGGTCACCGCCGCGCGGGTCGCCCGCGGCCTCGCCGACGACGAGGGCGTCGCCGCGCCGGCCCGGGACACGGGAGCGGCATGAGGATCCACCGGCTCGAGGTCCAGGCCTTCGGGCCGTTCGCCGACCGCGTCGTCGTCGACCTCGACGCCGCCTCGGCCGCCGGGCTGTTCCTCGTCCACGGTCCGACCGGCTCGGGCAAGACGAGCCTCCTCGACGCCGTCTGCTTCGCCCTCTACGCGGACGTCCCGGGCTCGCGCTCGCGCCGGTCGCTGCGCTCGGACCACGCCGCACCCGGCACGGCCCCGGTCGTCGTCCTCGAGGTCACCGTCGCGGGTCGTCGGCTGCGGCTCACCCGCTCCCCCGAGTGGCACCGCCCCAAGAAGCGCGGCGACGGCACGACGCGCGTCCAGCCCTCGGTGCTCCTCGAGGAGCGCCGCGGCGGCACCTGGGAGGGGCTGAGCACCCGCCACGACGAGGTGGCCGACGTCGTCAAGGACCTCCTCGGCATGGGCCTGCAGCAGTTCGCCACCGTCGTCCTCCTCCCCCAGGGCCGGTTCGCGACGTTCCTGCGTGCCGAACCCGAGGAGCGTCGCGAGCTGCTCCAGCGGCTCTTCGACATCGGGGTCTACGCCGACGTCGAGCAGTGGCTGGCCGACGCCCGGCGCGACGGCGCCGCCGAGCTCGAGGCCGCGCGCGCCGCCCTCGACCACGACCTCGTCCGGCTCTCCGACGCCCTCGAGCCGCTGGCCGCCGGCGACGACCCGGAGGCCGCCGGGCCACCCGTGGCCGAGACCCCCCTCGACCTCCTCCCGGCGCGGCTCGACGCCGTCGCCGCGGACGTCGCCACCCGGCTCACCACCTCGCTCGCGGCCCTCGACACCGCCGAGACCGTGGAAACAGGGGCCCAGCAGGCGCTCGCCGAGGCCCGAGCCGTCGCCGCGCTCAGGCGCCGCGGCGAGCAGGCGCGCGACCGGATCGCCGTGCTCGACACCGAGGCCGAGGCCCACGAGACCCTCCGGGACCGGCTCGCCGCCGCCG
>JACXUW010000463.1 GCA_014763705.1 Micrococcales bacterium
CCGGGCAGTCGAGCGCGGCCCACACGACCGGCCGGCTCACGTCGTCCGGGACCGTCCACGTCGTCGCGTAGCGGCCCGACCCGTCGGCGAGCGGTCCGGGGCGCAGCCGCAGCCCGTCACCGTCGGCGCGCCCGGTGCCGCACGAGAAGCAGGTCGGGAAGGGGTGGTCCTCGGCGCCCTCGTACCGCTCCTCGGCGGCGCGCGCCTCGTCCCACGACGCCGGCGCCGGCACCGGCTCGTCGAGCTCGGCGACCGCGGTGCCGGTCGCGACGAGGACGTCCCCGTCGAGCAGCCGCAGCACCGAGGTGCCGGTCAGCGGGTCGGGGTCGTCGCCGACGACGGGCATCGGGCGCTCCAACGGTGGGGGCGCCGAGAGCCGGACGCTCACCGCCGGCAGCGGGCCGGACGTGCGCACGTGGGCGGCGAGCGACCCGCTCACCCAGCCGCCGTTGCCTGACTCGGGGGGCCCGCAGTAACGGCGGGGGACGGTGAGCTCCACGACGGTCAACGTACCCACGGCCACGCCGCCCGTCGTGTTGCGTGCGTCACTCGCCCCATCGCGCCGGCCGACCAAGTATCTTGACGTCAAGAGAAAGGGGAGGGATGGCGGACGAGGAGTTCTCGCTGCGGCGCGTGGCCGTGCCGGCCTTCGGCCCGACCGCGCTCTGGTCGGTCGGTATCGGCGCGACGCTTCCGGTCATCGCGCTGAGCGCCCGCGACCTCGGCGCCACGGTCGCCGTCGCGGCCCTGTTCGTCGGCCTCCAGACCGTCTCCGAGCTGGTCAGCGCGGTGCCCGCCGGGGTGCTCGTGGACCGGATGGGGGAGCGGCGCGCCCTCGTCGTCGCCGGCCTCGCCGACGCGGCCGCCTCGCTGCTCGCCATGCTCGCGCCCTCCCTCTGGGTGTACGCGGTGGCGATGGTGCTCGCCGGTCCCACGGGGGCGGTCTTCCTCCTCGCCCGGCAGTCCTACCTCACCGCCGCGGCGCCCGAGTCGATGCGGGCCCGGGCGATGTCGACGCTCGGGGGCATCGGCCGGATCGGCCTGTTCGTCGGGCCGTTCCTCGGAGCGCCGGTCGTCGAGCGGTACGGGCCGCAGGCGGCCTTCGGCATCTCGGTGGCCGGCGGCCTCCTCGCCGCCCTCGTCGCGCTGCTGTCGCGCGACCTCGAGGCCCACGTCCACGGGGCACCGGCGGACGGAGCGCCGGCGCGGGCCGGGGTCCTCGACGTGGCGCGCCGGCACCGGGCCGTCCTCCTCACCGTCGGTCTCGGGGTCCTGGCGATCGGCCTGGCCCGCTCCTCCCGGGTCGTCGTCGTGCCCCTCTGGGCCGAGCACGTCGGGCTCTCCGCGGCGCAGACCTCCCTCGTCTTCGGCGCCGCCGGGCTCGTCGAGGTGCTCCTCTTCTACCCGGCGGGCTCGCTGATGGACCGCCGGGGCCGGGTGTGGGTGGCCCTCCCGGTCACCGTCCTCCTCGGGCTCGGGCTGCTCGTCCTGCCGCTGACCTCCTCGCTCACCGCGGTGGGGGCGGTGGCCGTCGTCATGGCGGTCGGCAACGGCCTCGGGTCCGGCATCGTCATGACCCTCGGCGCCGACGCCGCGCCCGCGCACGGCCGGGCCGCCTTCCTCGGGGTGTGGCGGCTGCTGTCGCTCGTCGGCCACAACGGCGCCTCGGTCGTCGTCGGCGCGGTGGCCGCCGTCGCGTCCATCGGCACCGCGAGCGTGGCCGTCGGGGTGCTCGCCCTCCTCGGGGGCGGGTGGCTGCTGCGCTGGCTCCCGGCGTACGACCCGCGGCGGCGCGGCGTCGGCGTCGGCGCGTCAGATTAGGCTTGCCTGCGTGACCGACCTCATCGACACCACGGAGATGTACCTCCGCACCATCTTCGAGCTCGAGGAGGAGGGCATCACGCCGCTGCGCGCCCGGATCGCCGAGCGGCTCGGCCACTCCGGCCCCACCGTCTCCCAGACGGTCGGCCGGATGGAGCGCGACGGCCTGCTCGCCGTCGCGGGTGACCGCCACCTCGAGCTGAGCGACGAGGGGCGCCGGCTCGCGACCCGCGTCATGCGCAAGCACCGCATCGCCGAGCGGCTGCTCGTCGACGTCATCGGCCTGGAGTGGGAGTACGTCCACGACGAGGCGTGCCGCTGGGAGCACGTGATGTCCGACCGCGTCGAGCGCAAGATCCTCGCGATCCTCCCCGACCACCTCGAGTCGCCGTACGGCAACCCGATCCCCGGGCTCGACGAGCTCGGGGAGGTCGGGGACCCGGTCGACTTCCGCTCCGGGCTGTCCACCCTCGACGAGGTCGCCGCCGAGGAGCCGGCCACCGTCGTCGTGCGGCGCATCGGCGAGCCCGTGCAGGTCGACCACGAGGCCCTCGCCCTGCTCACGAGCGCCGGGCTGCTCCCCGGCCAGCCGGCCCGGGTGCGGCGCGACGGCAACCGGGTCGTCGTCTTCCGGGAGGGCGCCGAGGAGTCCACGGGCGTCTCCCTGCCGGTCGACATCGCCGGGCACGTCTTCGTCGCGTCGGCCTGACCGCGCGGGGCCGCCCACCGCCTCGACCGATCGGCCTGTCGCGTTACCGAAACGTGACATCGCCCGGCGGGGTGCCGTACGGTGTCCGCTGAGCCGAACCCACCCCGGAAGTAGATCTGCCGTGCCCCAC
>JACXUW010000464.1 GCA_014763705.1 Micrococcales bacterium
CCCACGCGCGAGCCGTCGGCGAGGTCGGCCCACACCTCCTCCGACCCCGGCGCGGGTCCGGTGGCGACCGCGTCGACGCGGGCCCCGAGCACGAGCTCGGCACCCGCGGCCGTCGCCGCCTCGGCGATCAACGCGGCGACGGCCGAGCGCCGCATCGTCAGGGCCACGGTCCCGTCCGCCAGCGGCGTTCCGAGCGGCACCTCGCCGAGCAGCCGGCCGTGGGTGTCGAACAACCGGTTCGTCCTCCCGGCCCAGCCGACGGCCCGGGCCGCGTCGAGCAGACCCAGGTGCTCGAGGACGTCGACACCGTTCGGCGCGAGGGTGATCCACGAGCCCTCGGTGGGGTCGACGCGCTCACGCCGCTCGAGCACCGTGGCCCCGAACCCGGCCCGGCGCGCCGCCAGCGCGGTCGCCGAGCCGGCGACCCCACCCCCGACGACGAGTACCCTCATGTCCGTCTCCTCCGTACGACGATCAAACATTTCGATAATCGAAAGATAGGGTGGATGTCCGACCGCCGTCAACTCGTCGCGTCCCTCGGCGACGCGATGCAGCGCTACCAGCGCAGCGTCCAGGCGTACGACGACGCCGTCGGCCGCGCGCTCGACCTCGGCCCGGCCGACCTGCGCTGCCTCGACTGGCTGGTCGACGGACCGAAGACCGCGGGCACCCTGGCCACCGCCACCGGGCTGCGGCCGGCTGCGACGACGGCCCTCATCGACCGGCTCGAGGCGCGTGGGCTCGTCGAGCGCGTCCGCGACGCCGCGGACCGCCGCCGGGTGCTGGTCCGGATGACCGAGGAGGGGGCGCGCTCGACCTACGCGATGTACGCCCCGCTCGTCGACGAGGGTCAGGAGCTGCTCAGCGGCGTCGACGAGGCCCGGCTGCGGGCGATGACCGAGCTGCTCGAGCGGATGCGCGAGATGACCGACCGGCACGCCGAGCACCTCCGGCGATCCGGCTCCCCGGACTGAGGCGCGGGGACCGAGAGTCGAGGGGCCGGCGCCTCAGGGCGCGGTGCCGGCGTCCATCTGCTGGGCGAGGTACTGCTGCACGCTGATCCGCTCGATGGCGTCGAGCTGCGACTCGAACCAGTCGGCGTGCTTCTCCTCGTCGCGGACCATCTCCTCGAAGACGGCGGCCGAGCCGTGGTCGCCGAGGTCGTGGCACTCGGCCGCGGCGGCGTTGAACTGCGCGACGGCCGCGAGCTCGCTGCGGTGCGCGAGCCGCAGCATCTCCTCGGCGGTCTCGCCGACGGTGATGGCGCCGAGCTTCTGGACGTTGGGGTGGCCCTCGAAGAAGAGGATCCGCTGGATGAGGGCGTCGGCGTCGCGCATCTCGTCGATCGACAGGTCGTAGAAGACCTTGCCGAGCCGGGTGAAGCCCCAGTTGTCGAGCATCCGGGCGTGGAGGAAGTAGGTGTTGGTCACCGTGAGCTCGAAGGTCAGCGCCTCGTTGAAGAGCTCGACGACCCGGCGGTCAACTGGCTGCACGCGTGGTCTCCTCGTCGTGGGGGAGGGCCCACAGGTCGTCCATCGTCCGGGCCCGCTGCACGTCATGCTCGCAGACGATCGCCTTGACCGTGAAGACGCAGCCGCCGCAGTCGGTGCCCGCCCCGGTCTCGCGGCAGACGGCGGCGAGAGACCCCGCCCCGGCCTCGACGGCGGCGACCACGGCGGCGTCGCTGACGACGCGGCACTGGCAGATGATCACGCGTGCGCCTCCTCCGGCTCCACCCGCGGCGGATCCGCGGTCAGGGATACCTAACCACAGATAGGTGAGGCTTGCCTAAGAACGTCCACAGGGCGAGCGGCGCCCGGCCCCCCTCCGACGGGCGCCGCTCGCTCCTCCGACGCGCCCACACGGGCTCAGTCGGTGGTGAGGAACCCGCTCGTGATGCGCTTGCCGTCCGTGTAGATCGTCACCGACGGCCCGACGACAGGCCAGCCCACCGGGTCCGGGCTCACGAACCCTCCGCCGAACGTCATGTCGGGGTCGCCGTGGTACTCGTAGGTCCTCGTGCTGGCGTTCGGCATCCCCGGCACCGTGCGGTCGAGCTCGAGGGTGCACACGGTCGGTGTGCAGCCGACCGACCGGACCAGCCCGTGGTCGTAGAGGCGCACCGAGGACGTCGCGGGGGGCAACTGCAGCGATGCGACGACGCGGTCCATCACCGCGCGCGTGTCCTCGGTCGCCATGTCGCTGAAGACGGTCCAGGCGGACGGCGTGACGACCGTGTACTGCGCGACGTCCCTGCTGGTCCCGTCCGCGCAGGCCCAGTGCCACCGTCGGTACTCACCCTCCCGTCCACCGACCCCGACGTCGCGGTAGTCCTCCACCGTCCTCGTGTACTTGGCTTCGGGGTCGCAGTACATCGGGTCGGCCGCATACCCACCCTCCGTGTCGCTGTCGAGGGGGTTGACGCTCGGCGCCATGAGCCGCACCGAGATCGCACACGCGTCCGACGCCCCTTCCTCGGCGAGGCACCACACCCGGCCGATGGGTCCGCTGCCGTCGGCCGATCCGAGGTGCTCACGCACGGTCCAGCCGTCGGGGACGACGAGGCTGGCCGGCCCGATGGCGGTGCGCAGCGGAGCCGACGGGGTCGAGCTCGGCGTGGGGGTGCTCG
>JACXUW010000465.1 GCA_014763705.1 Micrococcales bacterium
TCCTGGACGAGGAGTGAGCGAGCGCGTGACCACCGACCTGACCCGCGCCACCGCCGCCGAGCTCGCCGACCTCCTCGGCGCCGGCTCCGTCTCCTCGCGCGAGGTGACCCGGGCGCTCCTCGAGCGCACCGCGGCCGTCGACGGCGCCGTGCACTCCTACCTCCACGTCGACGGCGACGGTGCGCTCGCCGCGGCCGACGCCGTCGACCGCGCCCGGGCCGCAGGGGAGCCGCTCCACGCCCTGGCCGGGGTCCCGGTCGCCGTCAAGGACGTCCTGGCGACCAAGGGCCTGCCGACGACCTGCGGCAGCCGCATCCTCCAGGGCTGGGTACCTCCCTACGACGCCACGCTCGTCGCCCGCCTGCGGGCGGCCGGGCTGCCGATCCTCGGCAAGACGAACATGGACGAGTTCGCGATGGGCTCCTCGACCGAGCACAGCGCGTACGGCCCGAGCCGCAACCCGTGGGACCTCGAGCGGATCCCGGGCGGGTCCGGCGGCGGCTCGTCCTCGGTCGTCGCGTCGTTCCAGGCGCCGCTGGCCATCGGCACCGACACCGGCGGCTCGATCCGCCAGCCGGCCGCCGTCACCGGCACGGTCGGGGCCAAGCCGACCTACGGCGGCGTCTCGCGCTACGGGCTCGTGGCGCTCGCGTCGTCGCTCGACCAGGCCGGGCCCTGCACGCGCACGGTCCTCGACTCGGCCCTCCTCCACGAGGTGATCGCCGGCCACGACCCGATGGACTCCACGTCGGTCGACGCCCCGGTGCCGCCGGTCGTCGAGGCCGCCCGCCGGGCCGACGTCTCCGGGATGCGGATCGGCATCGTCCGCGAGCTGACCGGCGAGGGGTTCCAGGCCGGGGTCCAGGCGCGCTTCGACGAGGCCGTGCAGCACCTCGTCGACGCCGGTGCCGAGGTCGTCGAGGTCTCGTGCCCCTCGTTCACCTACGCCCTCGCGGCGTACTACCTCATCCTCCCGAGCGAGGCCTCGAGCAACCTCGCGAAGTTCGACGCCATGCGCTACGGCCTGCGGGTGGCCCCCGACGGCGTCGACGCGCCGAGCGCCGAGCAGGTCATGGCGGCCACCCGCGACGCCGGCTTCGGCGACGAGGTGAAGCGCCGCATCATCCTCGGTACCTACGCGCTCTCGAGCGGGTACTACGACGCCTACTACGGGTCGGCGCAGAAGGTGCGGCGGCTCATCGCCGACGACTTCGCGCGTGCCTTCGAGACCGCGGACGTCCTCGTCAGCCCCACCGCCCCGACGACGGCGTTCCGCCTCGGTGACAAGCTCGACGACCCGATGGCCATGTACCTCAACGACATCGCGACGATCCCGGCGAACCTCGCCGGCATCCCCGGCCTCTCGGTCCCGAGTGGGCTCGCCGACGAGGACGGCCTGCCCGCCGGCTTCCAGGTGCTGGCGCCGGCGATGGCCGACGACCGCCTCTACTCGGTCGGCGCCGCGCTGGAGGCCCGGCTCACCGCCGCCTGGGGCGGCCCCCTCCTGGACCGCGCGCCCGACCTGACGGAGGTGGCTCGATGAGCACGACGACCGGCGCGGAGCCGACGCTCTCCTTCGACGAGGCGCTCGCGGCCTACGACCCCGTCATGGGCCTCGAGGTGCACGTCGAGCTCGGGACGAACACGAAGATGTTCTGCGGCTGCCCGACCGCGTTCGGCGCGGAGCCGAACACGCAGGTCTGCCCGGTGTGCCTCGGCCTGCCCGGCGCCCTGCCGGTCGTCAACGAGGTGGCGGTCGAGTCGGCCATCCGGATCGGGCTGGCGCTCAGCTGTTCCATCGCCGAGTGGTGCCGGTTCGCGCGGAAGAACTACTTCTACCCGGACATGCCGAAGAACTTCCAGACCTCGCAGTACGACGAGCCGATCGCCTACGACGGGTACCTCGACGTCGAGCTCAAGGACGGTTCCACGTACCGCGTCGAGATCGAGCGCGCGCACATGGAGGAGGACACCGGCAAGTCGCTGCACGTCGGCGGCTCCACCGGCCGCATCCACGGCGCCACGCACTCGCTCGTCGACTACAACCGCGCCGGAATCCCGCTCATCGAGATCGTCACGAAGCCCATCACCGGCACCCGGGAGCGGGCGGCCGAGGTGGCCAAGGCGTACGTGGCGACGCTGCGCGACCTGCTCAAGGCCATGGACGTCAGCGACGTGAAGATGGAGCAGGGCTCGATGCGCTGCGACGTCAACCTGTCGCTGACCCCCCGCGGATCGGAGGTGTTCGGCACCCGGACCGAGACCAAGAACGTCAACTCGCTGCGCTCGGTCGAGCGGGCGGTCCGCTACGAGATCGGGCGGCACGCAGCGGTTCTCGCCGGCGGCGGTTCGATCACCCAGGAGACGCGGCACTGGCACGAGGACACCGGCATCACGACCTCAGGACGGGTGAAGTCCGACGCCGAGGACTACCGGTACTTCCCCGAGCCCGACCTCGTGCCCGTCGCACCGTCGCGCGAGACCGTCGAGGCCCTCCCGCAAGGGCTCGACACCCAGGTCGGCCGCCAGGGCGTGCGCCTCTCCGGCGGGCAGCGCCAGCGGCTGGCCATTGCCCGCATGGTGCTGACCCACCCCAGCGTGGTCATCCTCGACGAGGCGACCTCG
>JACXUW010000466.1 GCA_014763705.1 Micrococcales bacterium
CCGCCGACGTGGTCGAGCCCGAGCCCGAGGCGCCGGCCGGTCCGCCGTCCTCGACCGAGCCCGCCGGCGCCCCGCCCGCGGCGGGCGACGAGTCCCCCGGGGCCTGAGCACCGGCGCCGGGCGCGCCCCCAGATTTGGAGGGCCGCCCGGCGCGCCGGTACTCTGGTGAGTCGGTGCGCCCACCGCGCCGGTGTCCCGTGTCGTCCACGGGGTCGCTACCGGCCGGTCACGAGCGAGCGCGCCCGAACAGGAAGTGAGTACGAACGTGTACGCGATTGTGCGCGCAGGCGGTCGCCAGGAGAAGGTCTCGGTCGGCGACACCCTGCTCATCGACAAGCAGAACGGCGCGGCCGGCGACAAGATCCAGCTGCAGCCGCTGCTCCTCGTCGACGGGGGCACCGTCACGAGCGACGCCGCGAAGCTCGCCAAGGTCACGGTGACCGCTGAGGTGGTCAAGGCGGCCAAGGGCCCCAAGATCACGATCATGAAGTACAAGAACAAGACCGGCTACCGGAAGCGCCAGGGCCACCGCCAGCCGCTCACCCAGGTCAAGATCACCGCGATCGACGCCTGAGCCCACGCTCGGACCTCACGGACAGGAACCACAGACATGGCACACAAGAAGGGTGCGTCCTCGACCCGCAACGGTCGCGACTCGAACGCCCAGTACCTCGGCGTCAAGCGCTACGGCGGCCAGGCCGTCAAGGCCGGCGAGATCCTCGTCCGCCAGCGCGGCACGCACTTCCACCCCGGTGACGGCGTCGGCCGCGGCGGCGACGACACGCTCTTCGCGCTCGTCGCGGGGGCCGTCGAGTTCGGCAGCAAGCGCGGCCGCAAGGTCGTCAACATCGTCCCGGCGGCCTCCGCCGCCGAGTGACGCGTCGCCGGGCCCCGCGCCCGGCACCACGCACCACGTCGTGAGGGGCGGGCCGCGAACGGCCCGCCCCTCACGCATCCCAGGAGTCAGGAGCAGCACGAGATGGCGACCTTCGTCGACCGCGTCGTCCTCCACGTGACCGCCGGCAACGGCGGGCACGGGGTGGCGTCGGTCAAGCGCGAGAAGTTCAAGCCGCTCGGCGGTCCGGACGGCGGCAACGGCGGGCGCGGCGGCTCGGTCGTCCTCGCGGTCGACCCGCAGGCGACGACCCTCCTCGACTACCACCACACCCCGCACCGCCGCGCCGAGAACGGCCGGCCCGGTGCCGGCGACGAGCGCAACGGCGCCGACGGCGGCGACCTCGTCCTGGCCGTCCCCGAGGGCACCGTCGTCAAGGACGCGGCCGGCGAGGTCCTCGCCGACCTCGTCGGCCACGGCGCGACCTTCGTCGTCGCCCGCGGTGGCCGTGGCGGGCTCGGCAACAAGGCCCTGGCCAGCCCGCGCCGGAAGGCGCCCGGCTTCGCCCTCCTCGGCGAGCCCGGGGAGAGCCTGGACGTCGTCCTGGAGCTGAAGTCGCTCGCCGACGTCGCGCTCATCGGCTTCCCCAGCGCCGGGAAGTCCTCCCTCGTCTCGGTCCTGTCGGCCGCGAAGCCGAAGATCGCCGACTACCCGTTCACCACCCTCGTCCCGAACCTCGGGGTGGTCACCGCCGGCCAGGAGCGGTTCACCGTCGCCGACGTCCCCGGCCTCATCCCCGGCGCGAGCGAGGGCAGGGGCCTCGGGCTGGAGTTCCTCCGGCACGTCGAGCGCTGCTCGGTGCTCGTGCACGTCGTCGACTGCGCGACCCTCGAGCCGGGCCGCGACCCGCTGACCGACCTCGAGGTCATCGAGGCCGAGCTCGCCGCCTACGTCACCGACGACAGCCTCGGCGGCCGCCCGCTCTCCGAACGCACCCGGATCGTCGTCCTCAACAAGGCCGACGTGCCCGAGGCGCGCGAGCTCGCCGAGATGGTCACCCCGATGCTCGAGGAGCGCGGGCTCGAGGTCTTCACCGTCTCGGCCGTGGCGCACCTCGGGCTCAAGGAGCTGACCTTCGCCCTGGCCCGGCACGTGGCGCAGGCGCGTGCCGAGGTGGAGGCCGCGGTCGTCGAGCGCCCGCGGGTGGTCATCCGGCCGAAGGCGGTGGACGACAGCGGGTTCCACGTCCGCCGGGAGAACACCCCGGACGGCGAGGTGTTCCGCGTGCTCGGCGAGCGACCGACCCGCTGGGTCCGCCAGACCGACTTCTCCAACGACGAGGCGGTCGGCTACCTCGCCGACCGGCTGAGCCGGCTCGGGGTCGAGGAGGCCCTGCTCAAGGCCGGTGCCGTCGCCGGCTCGACGGTCCTCATCGGGCCGGTCGAGAACGCCGTCGTCTTCGACTGGGAGCCGACGATGAGCAGCGGCGCCGAGCTGCTCGCCGGTCCGCGCGGCACCGACGTGCGCTTCGAGGACTCCGGTCGCAAGACGCGCTCCGAGAAGCGCGAGGAGTTCCACGGCCGCAAGGACGCCCAGACCGCCGCCCGCGACCAGCTCGCCGCCGAGCGTCGCGCCGGGCACTGGTCGAGCGCCGCGGACGAGGACTGACCCGGATGGCCGTCACCGCCGCCGCGCTGCGGCAGGCCGTGGGGGAGGGCCGCCGGCTCGTGGTCAAGGTCGGCTCGTCGTCGCTGACGAGCGCGGACGGCGGGCGGCGAGGACGTCGAC
>JACXUW010000039.1 GCA_014763705.1 Micrococcales bacterium
CTCGCGCTCAAATACCTCACCATCGAAATGTCGGAACCGGCAATGGACTGGGGCTGGGCGATGGTCGATGGCGAGAAATATTCCGACGGAATCTGGGCGCTCACCGCGCTCACCCCGCCCTATCACTGGTCGGAAATGGTCGACCTCGTGAGCCAGATCGTGCGCGAACAGGGCTTGCGCGAGCCAACGACGCAAGACGAAGCCACCGAATGGCTCGCCTATGGCCATATCGAGGATATCATCGCCTCGGGGGGCGAGGACGGACCGCTCGAGCGCAGCATCGGGCTCTGGCAGCTGACGGCCATCGGCCTCGGCGCCATCATCGGGGCCGGCATCTTCGCCCTGACCGGCACGGTCGCCCACGACACCGCCGGCCCGGCCGTCTCGGTCTCGTTCCTCATCGCCGGCGTCGCGAGCGCCTGTGCCGCCCTCTCCTACGCCGAGTTCGGCGGGATGATCCCGCAGGCCGGCTCCGCCTACACGTACGGGTACGCGGTGCTCGGAGAGGGCGTCGGCTGGTTCATCGGCTGGGACCTGCTGCTCGAGTACACGGCGATCGTCGGGGTGGTCGCCATCGGCATCTCCCAGTACGTCCTCTTCCTCGTCCAGGCCGCCGGACTCGACCTCCCGACGTGGATGCTCGGCGCGCCCGACGGCAAGGGTCACGTGGTCAACCTCTTCGCCGTCGTGCTGTGCCTCGGGGTCGCGTGGCTGCTCAACCGGGGGATGCGCACCAGCGCCAAGGTCGAGACGTGGCTCGTGTTCGTCAAGATCGCGATCGTCCTCGCCGTCATCGTCGTCGGCGCCTTCTACCTCAAGCCGTCGAACCTCACGCCCTACTTCCCGTTCGGCTTCGGCGGCGCCGCGACCGGTGCCGCGACCGTCTTCTTCGCGGTCTTCGGCTACGACGCGATGAGCACCGCGGCCGAGGAGTCCAAGGAGGCCGAGCGGAACCTGCCCAGGGCGATCGTCCTGTCGCTGGCCATCGCCATGGTGCTGTACCTGCTCGCGGTCACCGTCCTCACCGGGATGATCAAGTACACGGACATCGACCCGTCCGCCGCCTACAGCGAGGCGTTCAAGACCGTGGGGCTCTCCGGCTTCGCCGACGTGGTGGCGGTCGGCGCCATCGTCGGCATCATCACGGTGCTGTTCTCGTTCATGCTCGGTGCCTCGCGAGTCTGGTACGCGATCTCGCGCGACGGGCTGCTCCCGGGCTGGTTCGCGAGGACCAACCAGCACCGGTCGCCGCACCGGCCGGTGTGGGTCGTCGGCCTCATCTCCGCCGTCTTCGCGGGGTTCCTGCCGATCGACCTCGTCGCCGAGCTGACGAACATCGGCATCCTCCTCGCCTTCGTCGTCGTGTCCGCCGCGGTCATCGTGCTGCGCCGCCGCTCACCCGACATCGAACGCACCTTCCGCGTCCCGTTCATGCCGCTCACCCCGCTGCTCGGCATCGCGTTCTCGCTGTGGCTGGTCAGCAAGCTCTCGTGGGAGACCTGGGTGCGCTTCCTCGCGTGGTTCGTCGTGGGTGCACTCGTCTACGCGTTCTACGGGTACCGCAACAGCCGGCTGGGTCGCGGTGAGGCGATCGAGGGCGACCCCGAGGCCGACCTCCGGTAGGGCGCCGCCGCCTGCCCCTAGCATCGGGGCCCATGAGCGCGACGACGCCGGAGGCGGGACGCCCCGCGAGCACCCCGCCCAGCGACCTCCTCGACCCGGAGAGCCGGCACGACCGCCGGCGCGCCCTGGCCGTCGTCGGCGTGCTGCTCGGCGTCGCCTTCCTCGGCTTCGTGCTGTGGAAGGGCAGCGGCCTCGTCTTCTACGTCGTCATGAGCTGGTTCGTCGCGCTGGCGATGGAGCCGGCCGTCTCCCGGCTCACCCGCTGGATGCCGCGGGCCGCCGCGACGGGCACCGTAATGGTCTCGCTCCTGCTCGCCCTGACCGCCTTCCTCTGGGCCTTCGGCAGCCTCCTCGTCGACCAGCTGACGGCCCTCGTCTCCGCGGTGCCGCAGATGGCGAGCGACGTGCTGGCCCAGGTCAACCGGACCACCGGCTCCTCGTACACCTATGACGACCTGCTCGAGCAGGCCGGGATCTCGCCGTCCGACCTCAGCGGGTACGCGCAGAACGTCGCCTTCGGGGTGCTCGGCTTCCTCTCCGCGGTCCTCGGCGCGTTCTTCGGCATCTTCGTCGTCGCCTTCCTCGTCTTCTACGTCTCCGCCGGGATGCCGCGGCTGCGCACCTGGCTCGCCCGCCGGATGCCGCCGCGCGTGCAGGTGCCGTTCCTCACCGCCTGGGACCTCGCGAAGATCAAGGTCGGCAACTACATCGCCGCCCGCGTCGTGCTCGCGACGCTCAACGCGCTGGCGAGCAGCGTCGCGTTCTTCCTCCTCGACCTCCCGTACTGGCTGCCCCTCGCGCTGTGGACGGGCCTCGTCGCGCAGTTCATCCCGAACATCGGCACCTACGTCTCCATCGCCCTGCCGGTCGTCGTCGGCCTCACATCCGGGGACCCGTGGCTCGGGCTGTGGGTTCTCGTCTGGGGCATCGCGTACCAGCAGGTGGAGAACCTGACCATCGAGCCGCGCATCTCGGCCCGGGCGGTCGACGTGCACCCGGCGGTGTCCTTCGGCTCGGCGTTGCTCGGGGCCCAGCTCTTCGGCCTGTCCGGCGCGCTGATGGGCGTGCCGCTCGCGGCCACCGTCATGGCGATGCTCGAGATCTACCAGCGCCGCTACGAGATCACCGACGACACCGAGGACCGGGTGGCCGCGCTCGTCGCCCCACGGGTCGAGCCCGGGGCCGAGGGCCCCGAGGTGCCGGCGCACGTCGAAGCGCGCGACGGCGCCGACGAGGTGCCCGCCCGCGACACCTGACGCGGGGGGTTGCGGCGCGACCGACCGGCCGTGTCCATTACTCGCGAGTCACCGCGGGGTGATGGCAGGCTCGGGCGCATGTTCTCGCGGATCGCCGTCGTCAACCGGGGAGAGGCCGCGATGCGGCTCGTGCACGCCGTGCGCGACCTCAACGCCGAGCGCGGGCCGGGGGAGCCGCGCACCGAGGTCGTCGCGCTGCACACCGAGGCCGAGCGCACCGCGATGTTCGTCCGCGAGGCCGACCTCGCCTACGACCTCGGGCCCGCGTCGGCTCGCCCCTACCTCGACCACGCGAAGCTGGCGACAGCACTGCGCGAGACCGGCGCCGACGCGGTGTGGGTCGGCTGGGGCTTCGTGGCCGAGGACCCCGCGTTCGCCGAGCTGTGCCGCGAGCTCGGGGTCACGTTCATCGGGCCGAGCCCGGAGGCGATGCGCCGGCTCGGCGACAAGATCGGCAGCAAGCTCATCGCCGAGGAGGTCGGGGTCCCGGTCGCGCCGTGGAGCCGCGGGGGCGTCGACACCCTCGAGGAGGCCAAGGCCGCGGCGGCCGGCATCGGCTACCCGTTGATGCTCAAGGCGACGGCGGGCGGCGGTGGCCGCGGTATCCGCAAGGTGGCCTCCGACGCCGAGCTCGAGGACGCCTACCAGCGCACGCGGGACGAGGCCGAGCGCGCCTTCGGCTCCGGCGTCGTGTTCCTCGAGAAGCTCGTCACCGGGGCCCGGCACGTCGAGGTGCAGGTCATCGCCGACGGGCAGGGCACGGCCTGGGCCATCGGGGTGCGCGACTGCTCGGTGCAGCGCCGCAACCAGAAGGTCATCGAGGAGTCCGCGTCACCGCTGCTCGACGCCGAGCAGGTCGCCGAGCTCAAGGCGTCGGCCGAGCGGCTGGCCGTGGCCGTGAACTACGCGGGGGCCGGCACCGTCGAGTTCCTCTACCACCCGGGTGAGCGGTTCTTCGCCTTCCTCGAGGTCAACACCCGGCTCCAGGTGGAGCACCCGATCACCGAGGTGGTGACCCGCACCGACCTCGTGCGGCTCCAGATCCACGTCGCGGGAGGCGGCCGGCTCGAGGGGGAGCGGCCGTCGGAGCTCGGGCACGCCGTCGAGGCCCGCCTCAACGCCGAGGACCCCGACCGCGACTTCGCCCCGGCGCCCGGGCGCATCGTCCATCTCGAGCTGCCCGCCGGCCCCGGCATCCGGGTCGACACCGGTGTGGCCGAGGGTGACTCGATCCCCGCGGACTTCGACTCGATGATCGCCAAGATCATCGCCTACGGCCAGGACCGCGAGCAGGCCCTGGCCCGGCTGCGGCGGGCGATGCGCGAGACCGTCGTCGTCATCGAGGGCGGGGCGACGAACAAGTCGTTCATCCTCGACCTCCTCGCCCAGCCGGAGGTCATCGACGGCAGCGCGGACACCGGGTGGATCGACCGGGTGCGGGGCGAGGGCCGACTCGTGTCCAGCGAGCACTCCGGCGTCGCGCTCGTCGCGGCCGGCATCGAGGCCTACCTCGACGCCGAGGCCATCGAGCGGGCCCGGTTGCTGGAGACCGCGCGTGGTGGTCGGCCGCAGGTGCAGCACGACGTCGGCCGGGCGGTCGACCTGAAGCTGCGCGGCACCGCGTACAAGGTCACCGTGCTGCGCACCGGGCCGTCCCGGTTCCGGGTGACGGTGGCCGAACCGTCCGGGACGGTCCACACCGTCGAGGCCGACCTCGAGCGCGTCGGCCAGCACGCCAGCCGGCTGCGGGTGGGTGACCTCGTGCACCGGCTCGTCACGGCGGCGCACGGGCCGGTGCAGCTCGTCGAGGTCGACGGCGTCACGCACCGGGTGAGCCGTGACGAGGGTGGCGTGCTGCGTTCTCCGGCACCGGCGCTCGTCGTCGCCACCCCTGTGGCGGTCGGCGGCGAGGTGGCCGCCGGGGCCCCCGTCCTCGTCCTCGAGTCGATGAAGATGGAGACGGTCCTGCCCGCGCCGTTCCCGGCCCGGGTCAAGGAGCTGCTCGTCGCTACCGGCAGCCAGGTCGAGACCGGCGCACCGCTCGTCCGCCTCGAGCCGACCGGCGAGGCCGGCGAGGTCGCGACGGAGGCCGCCGCGGCCGCCGACCTCGACCTGCCGGAGATGGGCACCGACGGCGACGCCGCCCGGCGGGCCGCCCGCGGCCGCGCCGACCTGTCGGCGATGCTCCTCGGCTACGACCTCGATGCCGCCCACGAGGGCCGGGCGCTCGAGGGCTACCTCACCGCCCGCGACACGTTGGCCGCCGCCGGCGCCGGTGTGGTCCGCGACGAGATCGACCTGCTCACCGTCTTCGCCGACCTCGCCGAGCTGGCGCGCAACCGGCCGGTCGGTCAGGAGGCGCACGTCGAGAACCGGGTGCACAGCCCCCGCGAGCACTTCCGCACGTTCCTCCAGACCCTCGACCCCGAGCGCGGAGGCCTGCCGGCCGACTTCGTCACCCGGCTCGAGCGCGTCCTGCACCACTACGACGTCGAGGGCGTCGAGCGCACTCCCGAGCTCGAGGGCGCGGTGTTCCGGATCTTCCTCTCGCAGCAGCGGTCCGCCCCCGAGGTGGCGATGGCGACCTCCATCCTCCAGCGGTGGCTCGGCGAGCCGGCACCGGAGGGCGACGCCGCCGCGGCCGCCCGCGACCTGCTCGACCGCCTCGTCACGGCCACGCAGCTCCGGTTCCCGATCGTCGGCGACCTCGCCCGCAGCGTGCGCTTCCGCTGGTTCGACCAGCCGCTCGTCGACGAGGACCGTCGCGCGGTGCTCGGCTCGGTCGGCACCGAGCTCGAGCAGATCGACGCCATGCCCCCGGGGCCGGAGCGCACCGCCCGCATCGACGCCCTGGCCGACATCCCCGAGCGCATCGTGCGCTTCCTCGGCGAGCGGCTGCGCAGCGGCGTCCCGTCGCGGGAGCCGATGCTCGAGGTCCTCGTCAAACGGCACTACCGCGAGTACGAGCTGACCGGGCTCCAGGAGCGCGAGGAGGAGGGCCGGGCCGTCGCCGTGGCCGACTACGTCCTCGACGGGCGGCACAGCCACCTCGTGAGCACCGTGGGCGAGGTCGCCGAGCTCGCTCCCGGCTCGGGGCTGGCGACGCTCCTCGAGCGGCTCGTCGCGGACCGCGCGCCCGACCAGGAGGCGGTCGTCGACCTCTACGTCCACTGGGCCGACCTCCCGGTCGATGCCGACGAGGCCGCCGCCGCGCTCGCCGAACGCGTTGCGGCGCTGCCGTTCTCACACGCCTGTCGGCGCGTGGCCGTCGGCGTCGTGCCGGACGACTCCCGCGAGGTCGGCTACTTCACCTACCGTGCGCAGCCGGACGGGTCGGTGGAGGAGGACCGTCCGGTGCGCGGCGTGCACCCGATGGTCGGTCGCCGGCTCAACCTCTGGCGGCTGCGCGACTTCGACCTCACCCGGCTCGAGGCGCCGGAGGACGTCCTCCTCATCCATGCCGTCGCGCGCGAGAACCCGCAGGACCAGCGGCTCGTCGCGCTGGCCCAGGTGCGCCAGCTCGTCGTCGTGCGTGACGAGGACGGCCGGGTCACCGCGCTGCCGCACGTCGAGCGAGCGCTCGCGAACTGCCTCGAGGCGGTTCGCCGCGCGCGCACGACCCTCGGCGGCGGTGCACGGCTCGACATGAACCACGTGTGGCTGCACATCTGGCCGCCGGTCGAGGCCGACCTGGACCAGCTGACCGCCCTCCAGGGCAAGGTCGCGCCGATGACCGCCGGCGCGGGCATCGAGGAGGTCCGGGTCGAGGGCTCGATCGCCACCGACCACGGGCACGCCGTGCCGATCTGCGCGAGGTTCAGCTACCAGCCGGGGTCCGGGGTGACCTTCACCGTCGAGCAGCCGCCCACCGAGCGGTTGCGTCCGCTGGACTCCTACGCGGAGAAGGTGGTCCGTGCCCGACGGCGTGGGCTCGTGTACCCGTACGAGCTCGTGTCGATGGTGGCGGCGGGCGGTGGCGAGGCGGTCGAGTACGACCTCGACGAGTCCGGCTCGCTCGTGCCGGTCGACCGTCCGTACGGGCAGAACACCGCGGGGATGATCTGCGGTGTCGTCACGACGCCGACCCCGCTGCACCCGGAGGGGGTCACCCGGGTCCTGCTCTGCGGCGACCCGCTCCGGGCCCTCGGTGCGGTGGCCGAGCCGGAGTGCCGACGGGTCATCGCGGCCCTCGACCTCGCCGAGGAGCGCGGGCTGCCGGTCGAGTGGTTCGCCCTCTCCGCCGGCGCCCGCATCTCGATGGACTCCGGCACCGAGAACATGGACTGGGTGGCCAAGGCGCTCAAGCGGATCGTCGAGTTCACGCAGGGCGGCGGCGAGGTCAACGTCGTCGTCGCCGGCATCAACGTCGGGGCGCAGCCGTACTGGAACGCCGAGGCGACGATGCTCATGCACACCAAGGGCATCCTCGTGATGACGCCGGACTCGGCGATGGTCCTCACCGGCAAGCAGTCGCTCGACTTCTCCGGCGGCGTCTCGGCCGAGGACAACTTCGGCATCGGCGGGTACGACCGGGTGATGGGCCCGAACGGTCAGGCGCAGTACTGGGCGAAGGACCTCGCCGACGCGTACGGCATCCTTCTCGCGCACTACGACTCGACGTGGGTCGCCCCCGGTGAGGCGGGTCCGCGGCGAGCGCCGACCGGAGATCCCGTCGACCGCGACGTCACGGTCTTCCCGCACGTGATGGAGGGCAGCGACTTCACCGCGGTGGGTGACATCTTCTCGTCGGCGACCAACCCGGACCGCAAGAAGGCCTTCGACATCCGCACCCTCATGCGGGCCGTCGCCGACCAGGACCACGACACGCTCGAGCGCTGGGCAGGGATGGCGGACGCCGAGACGGCGGTCGTGTTCGACGCGCGCATCGGCGGTATCCCGGTGGCGTTGTTGGGCATCGAGTCGCGGTCCGTTCCGCGTCGCGGCTTCCCGCCCACCGACGGTCCCGACACCTACACCGCGGGCACGCTGTTCCCGCGGTCGTCGAAGAAGGCGGCCCGGGCCATCAACGCCGCGTCGGGCAACCGTCCGCTCGTCGTGCTGGCCAACCTCTCGGGCTTCGACGGGTCGCCCGAGTCGATGCGCGGGCTGCAGCTCGAGTACGGCGCCGAGATCGGCCGGGCCATCGTCAACTTCGAGGGCCCGATCGTCTTCGTCGTCGTGTCCCGTTACCACGGAGGCGCGTTCGTCGTGTTCTCCAAGGCGCTCAACCCTCGGATGACCGTTCTCGCGGTGGAGGGGTCGTACGCCTCGGTCATCGGTGGTGCGCCGGCGGCGGCCGTCGTGTTCGCCCGCGACGTCGACGCCCGGACCGCCGCCGACCCGCGGGTGGCCGACCTCGAGGCCCGGGTGCGCGAGGCATCCGCAGCCGACCGGCCGCTGCTGGCCACCGAGCTGGCGTCGGTACGGCAGGCGGTGCGCTCGGAGATGCTCGGGAAGGTCGCCTCGGAGTTCGACCGCGTGCACGACATCCACCGGGCGGTCGAGGTCGGCTCGGTCGACGCGGTCATCGCGCCGCAGGAGCTGCGCCCCCGGATCGTGGCGGCACTCGAGGCGGAGCTGGCGCCGGGGGAGGTCCCGGCGGTCTGACTGCCCTTCGCTCGGTCCGGCGTTCGACACGAATCAGGTTCTGCTGAAAGCGAACTGTCGTCCACAGGGCCTTGTCGTTCGAACGTGAGTTCGGTACGATGAGGCATGGACAGGGGGAGCATCTCGAGCCGCATCGCGGACCTTCGTAGGGAGGTCTCGGTGCTGGGTCGTGAGCTGGCCGAGGGCGGTCTCGGGTTGTCGATGACGGACGCGTTCGAGGTCGCGGGGGAGCTGCAGGGGCTGGTCAACGCGGCCGAGGGGGCGCAGGGTGTCGCGGCCGCGTTCGGGGCACGCACCGAGACGACGATGCGCGAGTCCGGTCCGTGGGAGCGGGTCCACCCCGTCGGCTTTGTGGACGCGATGGCGGCCACGGAGATGGCGTTGGTGACCGGGCTGACCGAGGGGCTGGCCGGTCGCAAGGCCGCCCTGGGTGCGGCGCTGGCGGAGCGGTTCCCGAAGACCCGCGAGCTGGTCCTGACCGGTGATGTCGCTGGTCCGAACGCGCAGAAGGTCGTCGACGCCTGTGCCGGCTTGGACGTCGAGGCGTGCCTGCGGGTGGATGCCGAGCTGGCGCCGCGGTTGGCCGCGATGGACCCGGCCCGCGTGACGTCCGAGGCGCGCCGAGTCGCCGCGAGGGTCGCGGCGGACCAGGTCGCCGCCCACGCCGCGAAGACCAAGCGCGGCCGCTGCGTAGAGGTCCGGGCCGGGGTCGACGGGTTGACCGACTGGTTCGGGTCCCTGCCGACCGCCACCAGTGCTGCGATGTGGTCGGCGGTGGAGGCGCTCGCCGGGCAGTACCGGACGGTCGACACCGACCTGTCGCTGCCCGAGGCACGCGCGGACGCGCTCGCGGACCTCGTCCTGCGGAACGTGACCGTCTCCGCGCAGGTGACGCTCGGGGTGCCGGTCGTCACCGACCAGTCCACCCCGGAACCCGTGACCGGGGAGCGGTTCCGGGTCGAGTGGGACGACGAGGACACCGTCATCGACGCCGTCACCGGTGAGGTGACGCGCTACGCCGACCTCGACCCGGCGAGCCGTGAGGAGCTGTCCTGGCGGGAGGAGCCGCCGGAAGTGGTCGGGGACCTGACGAGCGTCGTGGCACCCGTGTCCCTCGGCACCGCGGTGTCCGGGGCGCAGCTGCCCGGCGTCGGCTGGGTCGACGCCGGCACGATGGCCAGCCTGCTCAAGACCCTGCCGCTGGAGGTCGCCCGGGCCGTCCTCGACGCCCAGACCGGCACCCTTGCCTCCCTGACCACGAACGCCTACCGGCCCACCAAGGCCATCAGCGACTTCGTCAGGAGCAGGGACGGCACCTGCCGCATGTGGGGCTGCACCCGACCCGCCGAACGCTGCGACCTCGACCACGCCAGAGCCTGGCCCGACGGGACCACCACCCCCACCGGCCTCGAGTCCCTCTGCCGCCACCACCACCGGTTCAAGCAGACCCACCGCTGGCGGCCCGTCCTCGACCCCGACGGCACCCTCACCTGGCACGGCCCCCACTCGGCCACCCGCACCACCGAACCCCAGCACCGCCTCCCTGCCTGAGCGTGCTCGCTACGGCCCGAGCCACCGACGCAGGGGTTAGGGTGCCACGGCATGGACATGCTCACGGGGGACGAGATCGCCGCTGCCGCACTGACCGACTGGCGCAAGCTGGCCCAGGGACTGCACGCCCGCTACCGCGTCGAGGGCTTCGCGGCCGGTGCGCGGTTCGTCGCGGCCGTGGGCGAGGCCGGCGACGCACTCGGGCACCACCCGCGGGTGGCGATGGGGAGGAGCCACGTCGACCTGAAGCTCAGCAGCGCGGACGCCGTCTACCGCGCCGACGACGGCACCGAGTACGTCGTCGAGTGGGTGACGCAGCAGGACCTCGACCTCGCCCGGCGCATCACCGAGGTCGCCGCGGAGCACGGACTCACGGCCGACCCGATGGGGGTGAGCGTCGTCGAGCTCGGGCTCGACACGACGAGCTCCGCCGCCGTCGCTCCGTTCTGGGCCGCCCTCCTCATGGGCGAGCCCGAGGCCCAGGGCCGCGGCACCCCGGGCGACGAGGTCCGTGACGCCACCGGGCGGGTGCCGAACCTGTGGTTCAACGACGTCGAACCGGCCGGTGCCGACTCCGGTACCGATTCCGGAGGCGCGTCCCCGCAGCGGTTCCACGTCGAGGTCTACGTGCCCCGCGAGGAGGCCGAGCGCCGCCTGGCCGCGGCCCTCGCCGCCGGCGGCACGGTCGTCGACGACAGCGACGCGCCCGGGCTCATCGTCGTCGCCGACCCCGAGGGCAACCGCGGAGTCCTCTGCGTCGCCGAGCCGCCGGCCCCGCAGGACTGACGCGCCGGCTCAGGCCGAGGCGCCCTCGCGCACCACGTCGACGTCGAGCAGGGCTGCGAGGGAACGTAGCTCGCGATCGACGCCCGCGACCATCGCACCGGACGGCTCGTCGTCCCAGTGCACCGCGTGCACGCGCAGCACGCCGGCCGCGACGTCACGCTGGGCGTCGACCTTGCCGACGAGCCGGTCGCCGTGGAGGACCGGCAGGGCGAAGTACCCCCAGCGCCGCTTGGCCGCCGGCTTGTACATCTCGAGCTGGTAGTCGAACTCGAACAGCTCGGCCATCCGCTTGCGGTCGAACACGAGCCGGTCCAGCGGCGACAGCAGGGCCGTCCGACCCGAGAACCCGCCCTCCAGGTAGTGCGGGTCGACCCGCCACCGCCCGCGCACGCCCTCGACGACCGCCTCGACCCCGGCCTCTCCGACGTGGTTCGGCTCACCGGGCGGGAAGGTGGCCCGGGCCCGGGCGATGCCCAGGGCGACGAGCCGGCGACGGTCCCGCTCGCGCTCCGCCTCCTCGTACGGCACGGCCGGGTCGTCCGGGTGGACCCGGGACGCGAGGTCCCAGTTGCGTTCCCGGTTCTCGCGGGAGGACACGGCCACCTCGCCGCGCTGCTCCATCATGTCGAGCATCCGCTGCACGTTCTTGCTGTTGGTCCACCCCGACGAGCGCCACGGCACGAGGCAGGTGTCCGGGATCTCGCGAGCGGGCAGCGGTCCCTCGGAGCGCAGCAGGGTGAGGATGTCGTCGCGGCACGCGCGGTTCTGCTCGACCCAGGCCTCGATCTCCCTGCGCCACTCGCTGAGCGGCTCGACGCCGGGCCACGCGTCCATCTCGGCGCGGAAGAGGGTGATGTCCTCGGCCGGCCGCAGGTAGCCGAGCAGCTCGACGAGCGCCCGGGACTCCAGGAGGTCGTCGAGAACCGCGGGGGAGTACGCCGACCCCAGCCGGCTCCACAGCACGAGGTCCGCGTTCGGGGCGACGTGCGGGGTGAGGTCCATCTGCACGAGGCCGAGGTGCCGGACGACGGCGAGGGCGTCGTCCGGGCGCTCGCGGGTCAGCAGCTGCGCACGCACTGCGACCCGACGCGCGTCCCGGCGGCTGAGCTCGATCACCATGCTGACGAACCTAGCCATCCTTGCGGACGAGGGCCGTCCGGATGACGTCGGCGACCCGTCGGCCGGCGCGCCCCTCGCCCGCGGGTGGCAGGCTGGCGTCGTGCCCACGGTCGGACTGCTGCTCGCCGCCGGTGCCGGCCGCCGGATGGGCGGCCCCAAGGCGCTGGTGCGCCCCGGCGACGACGCGCCGACCCTCCTCGAGACCGCCCTCGCCCGCCTCCACGCCGCCGGCCTCGCCCGGGTGGTCGTCGTGCTCGGGGCCTCGGCCGAGGCGGCGCGCCCGTCGGCCGAGGCGGCCGGCGCCGAGGTCGTCGTCGCCGACGACTGGGCCACCGGGATGGGCGCCTCGCTCCGGGCCGGCCTCGGCCACCTCGCGCACACCACGGACGACGACGCGGCCCTCGTCACCCTCGTCGACCTCCTCGACGTCGACGAGCGCGTCCACCGCCGGGTCCTCGGCGCGGCGCAGGGCCCGACCGCCCTCGTCCGGGCCGCGTACGACGGCACGCCCGGCCACCCCGTGCTCCTCGGCCGCGACCACTGGGCCGGCGCGGCGGGTACCGCCCACGGCGACCGCGGCGCCCGCGACTACCTCCGCAGCCACGCCCCGGTGCTCGTCGAGTGCGGCGACCTCGCCACCGGCCGCGACGCCGACACCCCGGACGCCCTGGGCGCCGGGCCGGGCGCCCAGCCGGGATGATGGCGACGTGACGGAGCAGAGACGACGGTGGCCGGCGAGCGTCTACGGCCACGGCACCGACCCCGACCCGCGCTTCTCCCTCGCCAACGAGCGGACCTTCCTCGCCTGGGCCCGCACCGGCCTCGCGCTGCTCGCCGGTGCGGCCGCCCTCGACGCCCTCGACCTGCCGCTGCACCACGTCGTGCAGTCCCTCCTCGCGGCGCTCCTCGCCCTCGCCGGGGTGCTGACCGCGGCGGCCGCGTGGTGGGGCTGGGCCCGCACCGAACGCGCGATGCGGGAGAACCGCGCCCTCCCCAGCAACCCCGCGATGCTGGTCGTCGTCGTGAGCGTCGTCGTCGTCGGCGTCGCCCTCGCGGTGGCGAGCCTGGCCCGGAGCGTCTCGTGAGCGAGCAGGTCGTCCGTGACCCCGGCATGCAGCAGGAGCGCACCACCCTCGCGTGGAGGCGCACCGGCCTCGCCCTCCTCGTCGGCAGCCTCACGGTCGGTCGCCTCACCCTCGACTCGCTCGGACCGGTCGTCGTCGTCCCGACCGTCGTCGCGGTGACCCTCACCCTCTACGTCCTCGCGGACACGCTGCGGCAGCGGCGTCTCGGGCGCGAGCACCCGGACGACCCGCGCTTCTCCGTCCTCCACGACGGCCGCCTCGTCGCGGTCGTCGCCGCGGTCATCGGCGGCCTCTCGCTCGGCGAGCTGGCCGCCGCCGTCGTCCGTCTCGTGTGAGCGTCGTCCTTCCGTGGGGCGCCCGCGTGGGTGATGCTGGGGCCATGGACCCCAGGACGACGTTCGCCTCGGCCGACGACCTCGCGGGCGCGCTGGGGGGTGTCGGCTACCTCGCCGACGACGCGCTCGCCACCGTCACGTGGCTCTCCCTCCGGCTCGGCCGGCCACTGCTCATGGAGGGCGAGCCGGGCACGGGCAAGACCGCGCTCGCCGAGGCCCTCGCCGAGTCGATGGACCTGCCGCTCATCCGGCTCCAGTGCTACGAGGGCATCGACGCCAGCCAGGCGCTCTACGACTGGGACTTCCCCCGGCAGATCCTCCACGTCCGCGCGCTGGAGGCCGTCGAGGGTGGCGCCCGCGACGTGCGCGAGCTCGAGGAGGACCTCTTCGACGAGCGCTTCCTCCTCTCCCGCCCGGTGCTGCGGGCCCTGCGCGAGGCGCCGGCCGTCCTCCTCGTCGACGAGGTCGACCGCGCCGACGACGAGTTCGAGGCCTTCCTCCTCGAGGTGCTCTCGACGTGGCAGGTCACCATCCCCGAGCTCGGGCCCATCCAGGCCGCCACCCCGCCGGTGGTCGTCCTCACCTCCAACCGCACCCGCGAGCTGCACGACGCCCTCAAGCGGCGCTGTCTCTACCACTGGCTCGAGCACCCGGGCATCGAGCGCGAGCTCGAGATCGTCCGCACCCGCGCTCCCGAGGTGCCGGAGGCGCTGGCCGCACAGGTGGTCCGCGCGGTCCACGCCATCCGCTCCGACCACGAGATGCTCAAGCCGCCCGGGGTGGCCGAGACCCTCGACTGGGCTCGTGCCCTCCACGAGCTCGGCACCCGCACCCTCGACACCGCGACGGCCGCGGCCACCCTCGGGGTCGCCGTCAAGTACCGCGAGGACGCCGAGCGGGTCAAGAAGGCCCTCGACGTCATGCTCACTCCCTGACCCGGCGCCTCGACCCGTGAGCACCGTCCAGCACCGCCTCGACGCCGCCGAGCTCGTCCGCCCGGCCGAGGAGATCCTGCTCGGCTTCGCGCGCACCCTGCGCGCCGCCGGCGTGCACGTGACCGCCGACCGGGAGCGCACCTACCTCGAGGCGGTCGCCGCGGTCGGCCTGGACGACGCCGGAGGCGTCTACCACGCCGGCCGGGCCACCCTCTGCGCCTCCCCGGCGGACCTCGAGCGCCACGACCTCGTCTTCGCCGAGTGGTTCGGCGGCACCCGCGCCGGCACCAAGGCGCGCGACCCGCTGCCCCGGGTCACCCCCCAGGCCTCGCTCGAGGCCGAGGGGGGCGGCGCCGGTGAGGAGGGCGAGCCGGACGCCGTGCGCGCCCGGGCCTCGGCCACCGAGGTGCTGCGCCACCGCGACGTCGCCACCCTCACCCGCCGCGAGCGCGAGGAGCTGGCGCGGCTGTTCGGCCGACTGCGCCCCCGCGCCCCGCGCCGCCGCGCCCACCGCTGGGAGGTGGCGCCCCGGGGGA
>JACXUW010000040.1 GCA_014763705.1 Micrococcales bacterium
CCGGCGGCTCGGCAGCCCGGCGGCCATCGGCCGGATGATCCGCGACACCGTCCACGACGAGCAGGGCATCACCTGCTCGGTCGGGGTGGCCTCGAGCAAGTTCGTCGCCAAGCTCGCCTCCGGCCTGGCCAAGCCCGACGGCATGGTCGTCGTGCCCCGCGACGAGGTCGTCCCGTTCGTCCAGCAGCTGCCCGTCGCGGCGCTCTGGGGGGTCGGCGACCGCACCGAGGAGGCCCTCCTCCGGCTCGGCCTGCACACGGTCGCCGACATCGCCCACACCCCGCTGGCCACCCTCGAGCGGGCCCTCGGCCCGGCGACCGGCCGCCACCTCCACGAGCTCTCGTGGGGGCGCGACCCCCGGCCGGTCGAGCGCGAGCAGCGCGAGAAGAGCATCGGCAGCGACGAGACCTTCGAGGCCGACCTCGACGACGCCGTCGTCATCCGCCGCCACCTGCTCGCCCTCGCCGAGCGCACCGCGGGCCGCAGCCGGGCCGCCGGGATGACCGGGCGCACCGTCACCCTCAAGGTGAGGTTCAGCGACTTCACGACGATCACCCGGGCGCGCACCCTCCGCGAGCCGACCGACAGCGGGCGCACCGTCCACGCCACCGCCGTCTCCCTCTTCGACGCCCTCGGGCTGCAGCGGGCCCGCATCCGGCTCGTCGGGGTGCGCCTCTCCGGGCTCGTCCCGGCCACCCAGGCACCGCTCCAGGGGGTCCTCGGCGAGCCGGAGCACGGCTGGCGGGACGCCGACCGCGCGGTCGACCGGGCCCGCGCGCGGTTCGGTTCGGGGGTGGTCCGGCCGGCCAGTCTCGTCCAACCTCGTCCATCGGCTTCCGTGGGGCGGGCTCGCGACATATCCTGAGGTCTCAGAGCAGTACGAGGGGTGCCCCCGGGCACCTCGGGCCGACCACGGGAGGATCTGTGCCCCTCTCAGACCACGAGCAGAAGATGCTCGAGCAGATGGAGCAGGCGCTCGCCGCCGAGGACCCGAAGTTCGCGTCGCAGATGAAGGGCGGCGGGCTGGGGTCGCTCCAGCGACGACGGTGGGTCGTCGGTGTCCTCGGGCTCCTCGCCGGTCTGGGACTGGTCCTCGTCGGCATCAGCACGACGATGTGGGTCGGCGCCGTCGGCTTCGCCCTCATGGTCGCCTCGGTCGCCTTCGCCGTCACCCCGCCGCGCAAGTCCCGCCGCCTCGGCGTCGTCGGCGAGGGCGGCACCGTCCAGCAGCCCAAGGGCGGCAAGGGCAAGCGCAAGAGCTCGCTCATGGACCGCCTCGACGAGCGCTGGGAGCGCCGCGAGAACAACTGGTGAGCCGCGACCTCCGGCGACGGCTCAGGTGAGCAGCAGCCCGAGGACGTAGAGCCCCACGACGACGAGCGCCGCCGCGAGCTCGATGCCCATGCTCTGGGCCACCGCGACGACGGCGTGCCGGGTGCGCGTCCAGGCCTCCCGGCGCGAGGCGCCCCGGCCGGTCTCGACGAGCCAGATGCCGAGCACGAAGCCGAGCAGCGCCCCGATGACCGGGACGACGAAGAAGCCCACGACCGCGAGCAGCAGCGCGAGCAGGAGGGTCGAGGTGCGGACCCCGCGCTCCTTCATCCGCCGCCCGGGGACCAGGTACTGCAGCACCCGGCCGGCGACCGCGACGACGACGGCGAGCGCGAGCAGCACCCACGCCGTCACCGTGTGCGTCGTCACCGCCCACACCGCGATGCCGGCGACGACGAGCAGGGTGCCGGGCAGGGCCGGGACGACGATCCCGACCAGCCCGAGCACCATGAGCAGCGGGGGCAGGACGAGCCAGATGTCGTCCTGCGTGGAGCTCACCGCGGAGGCGTTCGTCAGTCCTCGGTGACGACGACCTGCGGCTCGGTGAGCCGCTCGCTCTCGTCGATGATGTCCGCCTTGTCGACGAGGGCCGGCACGTGCTCACGGCCGTGGTGGGCGCAGAAGAGGAGCTCTCCGCCGGCGTGGAGGCGGGCGCGGACGTACGCCTGCGCTCCGCAGCGGTCGCAACGGTCCGCGGGGGTCAGGGTGGGTGCCAGTGCGGCGTTCACGTCGGCCTCCTCGGCTCGTCCATGGGGTGGTACTGGTGGTTCGTGACGTCGACCCGGACGGATCGGCGCCTCGTGCAACAGTCAAGCACGCCGGATCCTTCCCACGGCGCAGGGGGCCACCAATGGGCCGGCCGGTGTCGAGATCGTGACCTTTCGGTCGAGCGACGGACCCCCCGGACGGTGCGCCTCTCCGGGCCCGTCGGGGCCGCCGGTTACCCTGCCTGACGTGCCGACGACCACCGCGAAGAAGGCCGCGACGAGCAAGTCCGCGTCCGAGTACACCGCCCACCACCTCCAGGTCCTCGAGGGCCTCGAGGCGGTGCGCAAGCGTCCCGGCATGTACATCGGCTCCACCGACTCCCGCGGCCTCATGCACTGCCTCTGGGAGATCATCGACAACTCCGTCGACGAGGCCCTCGGCGGCCACTGCGACCGGGTCGAGGTGGTCCTGCACGCCGACGGCTCGGTCGAGGTCGGCGACAACGGTCGCGGCGTCCCCGTCGACATCGAGCCGCGCACCGGCCTCACCGGCGTCGAGCTCGTCTACACGCGCCTGCACGCGGGCGGCAAGTTCGGCGGCGGCTCGTACACCGCCTCCGGCGGCCTGCACGGCGTCGGCGCGTCGGTCGTCAACGCCCTGTCCTCGCGCCTCGACGTCGAGGTCGACCGCGGCGGCAAGACCTACGCGATGAGCTTCCGACGCGGCGAGCCCGGGGTCTTCTCCGACGTCGCCGGTGCCCACGGCCGCAAGGACCCCGAGCACGAGTTCACCCCGTACACCCGCACGAGCGACCTCGAGGTCGTCGGGAAGGCGAAGCGGGGGGTCACCGGCACCCGTGTGCGCTACTGGGCCGACCGGCAGATCTTCCTCAAGGACGCCACCTTCGACCTCGAGGGCCTGCTCGGGCGGGCGCGCCAGACCTCCTTCCTCGTCCCCGGTCTCACCATCGTCGTGCGCGACGAGCGCGGCGAGGAGCCGGTCGAGGAGGTCTTCCTCCACGACGGCGGCATCTCCGAGTTCTGCGACTACCTCGCCACCGATGCCCCGGTCACCGACGTCTGGCGGCTCCAGGGCACCGGCACCTTCACCGAGACCGTGCCGGTCCTCGACGCCAAGGGCCACATGACCCCCACCGAGGTCGAGCGCGAGTGCGCCGTCGACGTCGCGGTGCGCTGGGGCACCGGCTACGACACGACGGTCCGCTCCTTCGTCAACATCATCGCCACCCCCAAGGGCGGCACCCACCTGGCGGGCTTCGAGCAGGCCCTGCTCAAGGTGCTGCGCAAGCAGGTCGAGGCCAACGCCCGTCGGCTCAAGGCCGGCAGCGACAAGCTCGAGAAGGACGACGCCCTCGCCGGGCTGACCGCCGTCGTCACCGTGCGCCTCGCCGAGCCGCAGTTCGAGGGGCAGACCAAGGAGGTCCTCGGCACGGCCGCGGTCCGGGCGATCGTCGCCAAGGTCGTCGAGACCGAGCTCACCGGGCTGCTCACCTCGACCAGGCGGCCGGTCAAGCAGCAGGCGGCGAGCCTCCTCGAGAAGGTCGTCGCCGAGATGAAGTCACGCATCAGCGCGCGGCTGCACAAGGAGACCCAGCGCCGCAAGAGCGCCCTCGAGTCCTCCAGCCTGCCGGCCAAGCTCGCCGACTGCCGCAGCAGCGACCCCGAGCACACCGAGCTGTTCATCGTCGAGGGCGACAGTGCGCTCGGCACCGCGAAGCTCGCTCGCAGCAGCGACCACCAGGCCCTGCTCCCGATCCGGGGCAAGATCCTCAACGTCCAGAAGGCGTCGGTCACCGACATGCTCGGCAACGCCGAGTGCGCCTCGATCATCCAGGTCATCGGCGCCGGCTCCGGGCGCACCTTCGACCTCGAGTCGGCCCGCTACGGCAAGGTCATCATCATGACCGACGCCGACGTCGACGGCGCCCACATCCGCACCCTGCTGCTCACCCTCTTCTTCCGCTACATGCGCCCCCTCGTCGAGGCGGGCAGGGTCTACGCCGCGGTGCCGCCGCTGCACCGCATCGAGGTGGTCAACCCCGGCAGCAAGGCGAACGAGGTGATCTACACCTACTCCGAGGCCGAGATGCGCCGGACGATGGCCACGCTCGCCAAGCGCGGCCGCAGGACCAAGCCGATCCAGCGCTACAAGGGCCTCGGCGAGATGGACGCCGACCAGCTGGCCGAGACGACGATGGACCCCGCGCACCGCACGCTGCGCAAGGTGACCCTCGGCGACATCGAGGCCGCCGGGCGGGTCTTCGAGCTGCTCATGGGGGGCGAGGTCGGCCCACGCAAGGACTTCATCATCGACAGCGCGGGCGCCCTCGACCGCGAGCGCATCGACGCCTGACCCCCGCTCCGCCCCTGTTGCCGGCGGTCGGCCGGTGGGTCACAGTGGTGCGACCGACGCCGCCGCCGGGGGCGTCCCGCCGAGGGGAGCACCGATGAGCACCGAGGTCGAGCGGCCGGAGGTCGCCGGGGAGGAGTCGACCGAGCTCAAGCGGGCCATCGGGCCGAAGCTGCTCCTGCTCTTCATCGTCGGGGACATCCTCGGCACCGGCGTCTACGCGCTGACCGGCCAGGTGGCAGGCGAGGTCGGTGGTGCCGCCTGGGCCCCGTTCCTCGTCGCGTTCGCCATCGCGATGGTCACCGCGTTCTCCTACCTCGAGCTCGTGACGAAGTACCCGCGGGCCGCCGGCGCGGCCCTCTACACGCACAAGGCGTTCGGCATCCACTTCGTCACCTTCCTCGTCGCCTTCACCGTGATGTCCTCGGGCATCACCTCCGCGTCGACGGCGAGCAAGGCGTTCGCGGCCAACCTCGTCGACGGCTTCGGCCTCGACTCCGAGAGCACCGGCCTCGTCCTCGGCATCGCGGTCGCCTTCATGCTGCTCGTCGCCGCGGTCAACGTCCGCGGGGTCGGCGAGAGCGTACGAGCCAACGTCGTCCTCACCTGCATCGAGCTCTCCGGGCTGCTCCTGGTCATCCTCGTCGGGGTCTACGCCGCGACCGGCGGCAAGGCCGACTTCTCCCGGGTCGTCGTCTTCGACACCTCGGGGGAGCGCAACGTCTTCCTCGCGGTGACCGCCGCCACCGCGCTGGCCTTCTTCGCGATGGTCGGGTTCGAGGACGCCGTCAACATGGCCGAGGAGACCCACGACCCGGTGCGCACCTTCCCCCGGATGATGATCACCGGCGTCGGCATCACCGGCGTCATCTACGCGCTCGTCGCGGTCTTCGCCGTGGCCCTGGTCCCCGTCGGCGAGCTCGGCGAGGGCGACACGCCGCTGACCAAGGTGGTCTCGGTCGGGGCGCCCGGGCTGCCGATCGACTCGGTCATGCCGTTCATCGCGATGTTCGCCGTCGCGAACTCGGCCCTGATCAACATGCTCATGGCCAGCCGGCTCATCTACGGCATGGCCAGGCAGGAGGTGCTGCCGCCGGTGCTCGGGCGGGTGCACAGCGGCCGACGCACCCCGTGGGTGGCCATCGTCTTCACGACCGTCATCGCCCTCGGGCTCATCACCCTCGTGACGACGAACGACGGCAGCGCGGTGGCCGCGCTCGGCGGCACGACGGCGCTGCTCCTGCTCGGGGTGTTCACCGTCGTCAACGTCGCCGTGCTCGTCCTGCGGCGCGACCCCATCGACCGCGACCACTTCGTCACCCCGACGGCCCTGCCGGTGGTCGGCGCGCTCGTCTGCTTCTTCTTCACCCTGCCGGTCACCGGCCGCGACGTCGTGCAGTACGAGATCGCGGGCTGGCTCCTCGCGCTCGGCGTCGTGCTCTGGGCGCTCACCTGGTCGGCCAACCGCGCCCTCCGCGGCAAGCGCACCTACCTGCGCGACCCCGACGAGCTCTCCGGGGACGAGACCGTCAACTGACGGGCGCCGGGCCGGTCGAGTCGCGGACGACGAGCTCGGTGGGCAGAACGACCTGGTCCTCGACCGGGGCCCCGCCGGCCAGGGCCCGCAGGAGGAGGGAGGCGGCCTCGCGGCCCTGGGCGGCGACGTCCTGGCGCACGGTGGTGAGCCCGAGGACGCCGGAGAGGACGTAGTCGTCGATGCCGATGACCGAGAGGTCCTCCGGCACGCGGACGCCGAGCCGGCGGGCGCTCTCGCGCACCCCGATCGCCATCTCGTCCGACGCGGCGACGATCGCGGTCGGGCGCTCGGCCCGCGAGAGGAGGACGGCACTGTCACGGGCCGCGGCCTCGGCGGTCCAGTCCGAGCCGAGGATCCAGTCCTCGACGACCGCGAGGCCGGCAGCGGCCATGGTCTCGCGGAACGCCGTGAGGCGGTCCTGGGGGGTCTGCACGTGGGCGACGTTGCGGGGCACGTCGCCGATGTAGCCGATCCGCTCGTGGCCGAGCGAGATGAGGTGCTCGACGGCGGTGCGCATCGTCGCCCGGTCGTCGATGCGCACGCAGGCCCGGCCGGGGACGGCCGAGCCGATGGAGACCAGCGGCAGGCCGAGCCGGTCGACCAGCTCGACCTCGTCGGCCTCCATCGGCACGTTGAGCGTGATGACGCCGTCGACCCGCTTCCACAGCATGTTCTGGGTCAGCGGCAGCCGCTGGTCGTAGCTGTCGTCCTCGAGGTCGAAGAGGATCGCGTGGTGGCCCTGGGAGCGCAGCTCCTTCTCGATGGCGCTGACGAGCGTCGCGAAGAACCACCGGGTGAGGAACGGCGCGACGACGGCGACGACGCGGGTCCGTCCGGACGCCAGCGACGTCGCCGTCGGCGACGCGACGTAGTGCAGCTCCTCGGCGACCTCGAGGACCCGCTGCCGGGTCTCGGGGGAGACCCGGTCCAGGCCCCGGAGCGCGCGGGAGACCGTGGCGACCGACACCCCGGCCGCCCGCGCGACATCCGTGATCGTGCTGATGGCGACGACCTTCCCCTCGGCCGGTCCGCTCAGCCCTTCGTGCCGCCGGCGAGCAGCCCGCGGACGAAGTACCGCTGCAGGCTGAGGAACACGATGACCGGGAAGGCGATCGAGACGAACGCCGCCGCGGACATCAGGTACCACCGGTTGCCGAGGGTGCCGCTGATGTTGTTGAGCACCATCGTCAGCGGGGCGTTGCTGCCCTCGCCGGCGTTGCCGCCAAGCATGGTGATGGCCACGAGCAGGTCGTTCCAGACCCAGAGGAACTGGAAGATGCCGAACGAGGCCAGCGCCGGGGTGATCAGCGGGAGGAGGACCTGGAAGAAGATGCGGACGTGGCCCGCACCGTCGACCCGGGCCGCCTCGAGCAGCGACGGCGGGATCTCCTTCATGAAGTTGTGCAGGAGGAAGACCGCCAACGGCAGCGCGAAGGCGCTGTGCGACAACCAGAGCGACCAGTACGTGCCGCCGATCCCGATCTGCTGGTACATCGTGACGAGCGGCAGCAGGGCGATCTGGAGGGGGACGATCTGCAGCGCGAACACGGCGACGAACAGCGCGTTGCGGAACGGGAAGTCGATCCACGCGAACGCGTACGCCGCCAGCGAGGCGAGCAGGAGGGGCAGGAACACCGACGGGATCGCGATGACGAAGCTGTTGACGATGAAGTCGGTGAGCGGGGGCTGTCCCTGCGCTCCGGAGAGCACCTGGGAGTAGTTGTCGAGCGTGAAGCTGCTCCCGAGGGCCTGCCACCAGCCGGTCTCCTGGATGTCCTTCTGGTTGCGGAAGGAGGTGACGAGGAGGCCGAAGGTCGGCGTGGTCCACGCGATCGCCATGATGATGGCGACGGCGGAGGCCCACGGCGAGGTGACGGCGCGGGCGGCGTTGCCGGCCGCCGACTTGTGCCGGCGGCGGCCCTTCGGGGTGTCGGTGTGGACGTCGGCGGCCTCGTCGGCCACCTGGTCGGAGACCGGAGGGGGAGTCGCGGTGCTCATCAGGCGTCCTTCCGCAGCTGGATGACGTTGAACACGATGATCGGCGAGACGAGCAGGAAGATGACGATGGCGATCGCCGCACCCAGCCCGGGCTCCTGCGTGACGAAGGAGCGGTTGTAGAACTCGTTCGCGAGGATCGAGTCGCCGAACTTGCCTCCGCTGGAGGCCTGCACGATGTCGAACGCCTTGAGGGTGGCGATGGCGATCGTCGTGAGCACGACGATGACCGAGGAGCGGATGCTCGGCAGGGTGACGAACCGGAACATCTGCATGCCCTTGACGCCGTCGAGCTTGGCGGCCTCGATGATGTCGTCGGGGATCGCCTTGATCGCGGCCGAGAGGACGGTCATCGCGAAGCCGGCCTGGATCCAGACCATGATCGCGATGAGCGCGAAGGTGTTGCCCGGTGGGTTGCCGATGAAGTCGACCGGGTCCATGCCGAGCTTGGTGATGATGGCGTTGAGCAGGCCGGTCTGCGTGGCACCCGGCGCGCCGTTGTAGAAGTAGACGAACTTCCAGATGAGGGTCGCGCCGACCATCGAGATGGCCATCGGCAGGAAGATCAGGGCCTTGGCGGCGGCCTCGCCGCGGGCCCGGTCGATGAGGATCGCGTAGAGGAGACCGAGACCCGTCGCGAGGAGCGGGACGAGGACGACCCAGAACGCGGTGTTGCGGAAGACGTCCGGCAGGCCCGGCGTCGTCCACAGCTTCTGGAAGTTCTCGAACCCGACGTACTTGCCGCGGGTGCGCGGCGTGCCGAAGTTGAGGTCGAAGAACTTGCCCGAGTAGAACGCGCGGCGGACCGTGAGGATCGCGGGGTAGATCAGCGCGATCGCGATGAAGAAGACCGTGGGGCCGACGAACGCGACGGCCTGCACCTTCTCGCCGACGCGGCCCTTGAAGAGCGACGCGATGAGCAGGATGCCGATGAAGACCGCGCCGAAGACGACGAGGCCGAGGAACATCGTCCCGATCCGGCTCGCGGTCCCGCCGGCGGTGGCGGTGAGAACTGACGTGGCGAACATGCGCACCTCCCGTGCTGGGGTCTGCCGGTGGGCGGGGCGTCGCAACGCCCCGCCCACCGGCCCTGGAGGGTCCTGGTGCTCAGGTCCCGGTCAGCTCGTCGGCCAGGACTTCTCGATGTTGTCGAGGGTGGTCTTGTCGTCCTGGCCCTTGATCCAGTTGGTCATCTCCGACCAGAAGGTGCCCGCACCGACGGCGCTCGGCATCATGTCCGACCCGTCGAACCGGAAGACGGCCTTGGGGTCCTGGAGGATCTCCGCGGACTGCTGGTCGATCGGCGAGACGAGGTTCTTCGGGTCGAGGCCCTTGTTGGCGCTGACCCAGCCACCACCGGTCGTCGCCTTCGCCTTGGCGTTGGCCCAGTCGGGGGAGGCGAGGAACGCGGCGAAGGCCTTGACCTCGGGGGCGTCACGGAAGGTGGCCACGAACTCGCCACCACCGAGGACCGGCTTGCTGGTGTCGTCGACGCTCGGCAGGTAGAAGGCCCACACGTCGCCGTCCTCGGCGACCTTGGTGCCCTCGGGCCAGTTCGAGGCGTAGAACGACGCCTGACGGTGCATGTAGCACTTGTTCTTGAGGATCGGCTGGCCGCCGTCCTGGAACGTCGTCGTCGCGATCGTCGACGGCGCGCCGAAGCCACCGTTGGTGTACTTCGGGTCCTTGAGGATGGCGCCGACCTTGGCGAGCGCGTCCGCGACCTTGGGGTCGTTGAACGGGATCTTGTGGGCGACCCACTGGTCGTAGACGTCCGGGCCGGCCGTGCGCAGCAGCACGTCCTCGACCCAGTCCGTGCCCGGCCAGCCGGTGGCGACACCGGAGTTGAAGCCCGCGCACCACGGCTTGGCGTTCGGGTCGTCCGCGGCGATCTTCGCGGTGAGGGTCATCAGCTCGTCCCAGGTCTTGGGGACGGTGTAGCCCTTGGCGGCGAAGGTCTTCGGCGAGTACCAGACGTAGGACTTGACGTTGGCGCCGAGCGGGGCGGCGTAGAGCGTGCCGTCGACCGAGCCGTACTTGCGCCAGTCGGCGCCGAAGTACTGGTCGACCTCCTTGCCGACGGTCTCGCTGGCCGGGATGGCCTTGCCGGTGTCGACCATGGTCTGGAGGAGGCCGGGCTGCGGGATGAAGGCGATGTCGGGCAGGTTGCCGCTCTGGGCGCGCTGCGGGAGGTTCTTCTCGAAGTCCTTGTCGCCCTCGTAGTTGATCTTGACGCCGGTGCAGTCCTCGAACGCCTTGTAGGACGCCTTGTGCGAGGCGTCCTCGGGGGTGACGATCGAGGTGTAGATGCTCACCGACTTGCCGGTGAGCTCCGACTTCATGTCGCACCACTTCGAGTAGTCGGTGGTGTCGGCCTTGCCGGTGTCTCCGCCGGTGTTGTCGTTGCTCGAACCGGAACTGCACGCAGCGGTGACGAGGGACATCGCAGCGATGCCCGCGAACGCCACCACCTTGCGCTTCGAGTTCAGGGCCATTGCCCGCCTCCATTTCACTGGGTCGCGTCGAGGCGGGATGCCTCGACGGTGAGGGGAACCGGGACAAACGTAAAAGCGTTTACACACGCGGTCAACGCCCTGTGGAGCGTGGGCGGTAACGATTCCGTAACGCGCCCGTCACCGGGCCGTCGGACGGCGCGGGGTCAGCGCACGGGCGCGCCGATGCCCGCGACGACCGCGCCGTGGGCCACGCCCGAGCCGTCGCGCCGGCCGGTCGCGGCGGGCAGCTCGAGGGCGACGCCGCCCGCGCCGGACGCCCGGGCCGGGGTGGCGCCCACCCAGGCGAGGACGAGGGCGTCCTCACCGCGGAGGAACCGGTGCGCGCGTACCCCGCCCGTGCCGCGCCCCTTGGCGGGGTACTCGGTGTACGGCGCGACCTTGAGCGAGCCGGCCTGCGTGCCGGGGAGGGCGTCGGCGGAGCCGGCCGAGGTGACGACGACGTTCTCGGCGGAGGGGTCGACGGCGCCGAAGAAGACGACGGATGCCTTGGGGGAGAGGCGGATCCCCGCCATGCCGCCGGCGCCGCGCCCCTGCGGGCGGACCGACGCGGCGGGGAACCGGAGGAGCTGTGCGTCGCTGGTGACGAACACGAGGTCCTCGTCGGCGGTGCGCAGCTCGACGGCCCCGACGACGGTGTCGCCGTCCTTGAGTGCGACGACCTCCCAGTCGGTGCTCCTCGGGTACTCCGGCACGACCCGCTTGACGACGCCCTGCGCAGTGCCGAGGGCGAGCCCGGGCCCGCTGGGGTCGAGGGAGGCGATGGTCAGCGGCTCCTCGCCGCGCGGCAGGTCGACGAAGACGGCGAGCGGTGCCCCGCCGGACAGGCTCGGGGCCCCGCCGAGCGGCGGCAGCGCGGGCAGCTCGAGCGCGGACATCCGGATCATCCGCCCGCGCGAGGTGAGCAGGCCGAACTCGCCGCGCGCCGTGGTGCGGACCGCCCCGACGATCGCGTCGTGCTTGGCCCGCGGCCCGTCGCTCGGCACCGGGTCGGCGCCCGAGGTGCGGGCGAGCAGCCCGGTCGAGGAGAGCAGCACCCAGCACGGGTCGTCGCTCACCTCGAGCGGAGTGGTCTGGGTGGCCGGGGTGCCGGCGGACTCGAGGAGCACCGTGCGGCGCGGGGTGCCGTGGGCCTTGGCGACGTCGGCGAGCTCGCCGGAGACGGTGCGGCGCAGCAGCTTCTCGTCGGCGAGGATCGCCTCGAGCTGCTCGATGAGACGTTGCAGCTCGTCGCGCTCGGCCTCGAGCTCGATGCGGGAGAACTTCGTGAGGCGGCGCAGCTGGAGCTCGAGGATGTACTCGGCCTGGACGTCGCTGAGGTCGAAGACGGAGACGAGGCGCTCCTTGGCCGCGGCGGCGTCGTCGCTCGCGCGGATCAGCTGGATGACCTCGTCGATGTCGAGGATGGCGACGAGCAGCCCCTCGACGAGGTGGAGGCGGTCGCGGCGCTTCCCGAGCCGGTACTCGGTGCGCCGGCGGACGACCTCGATGCGGAAGTCGACGTAGACCCGCAGCAGGTCCTTGAGGCCGAGGGTCTGCGGCTGGCCGTCGACGAGCGCGACGTTGTTGATGCCGAAGGAGTCCTCCATCGGGGTGTGCTTGTACAGCTGCTCGAGGACGGCCTCGGGGTTGAACCCGTTCTTGACCTCGAAGACGAGGCGCAGGCCGTTCTTGCGGTCGGTGAGGTCCTTGACGTCGGAGATGCCCTGGAGCTTCTTGGACTGCACGAGCACCTTGACCCGCTCGATGACCTTCTCCGGGCCGATGAGGTAGGGCAGCTCGGTGACGACGATGCCCATCCGGCGCGGGGTCAGCTTCTCGACGCGGGCGGTGGCCCGGGTGAGGAACTTGCCGCGGCCGGTGAGGTAGGCGTCGCGGATGCCCTCGAGCCCGACGATGCGCCCGCCGCCGGGCAGGTCCGGGCCGGGGACGAACCGCATGAGGTCGTCGAGCGAGCAGTCCGGGTGGTCGATGAGGTGGCGGGCCGCGCCGATGACCTCGACGAGGTTGTGCGGCGCCATGTTCGTCGCCATGCCGACGGCGATGCCGCTCGTGCCGTTGACGAGCAGGTTGGGGAACGCCGCCGGCAGCACGCCGGGCTGCTCGAGCGAGTCGTCGTAGTTGGGGACGTAGTCGACGGTGTCCTCGTCGAGGCCGGTCACCATGAGGAGCGCGGCCGGGGCCATCCGGGCCTCGGTGTACCGGGAGGCGGCCGGGCCATCGTCGAGGGAGCCGAAGTTGCCGTGGCCGTCGACGAGCGGGAGGCGCATCGTGAACGGCTGGGCGAGCCGGACGAGCGCGTCGTAGATCGCCTGGTCGCCGTGCGGGTGGTACTTGCCCATCACCTCGCCGACGACGCGGCTGGACTTCACGTGCGGGCGGTCCGGGCGCAGGCCCAGCTCGGACATCCCGTAGAGGATGCGGCGCTGCACCGGCTTGAGGCCGTCGCGCGCGTCCGGGAGGGCCCGGCTGTAGATGACGCTGTAGGAGTACTCGAGGAACGCGCTGCGCATCTCCTCCTCGACGTCGATGTCGACGATCCGGCCGAGGGCGTCCTCGGGCGGCGGGGTGCTCGTGCGCTTGGCCATGGGGTGGTGCGGTTCCTCGTCTGGTCGGTCACCGGGTCGGGGGCCCGGCAGGGCTCGGCACCATCCTCACAAACGCCCGGACCGGCTCCACGACGACACTCCGAACCGGCCGTGGTGGACGACCTCGGCGAGGGGGCGGCGGCGCCGGGTGCGGGCCGAGCCGGAGGTGCGCCGCGCCTCGTGGCCCAGGGCGACGACACCGACGACCCGCCGGCCGTCGGGGACCCCCAGGGCCTCCCGCACCGCGTCGTGCCGACCGGCCGGCACCCCGAAGAAGAGGCCCCCGATCCCGGCGTCCTCGGCCCCGAGCAGGAGGATCATCGCCGCCATGGCCACGTCGGTGTCCCAGTAAGGGATCGGCCACCGGTCGAGCGAGCGGTCGGTCCAGCCCTTGTCGGGCAGCGCGTAGCGCTCGAGGTAGGCCTCGGGGTCGGACAGGCAGACGACGAGCACCGGTGCGGCGGAGACCCCCTGCAGCCAGGCGTCGCGGCGCCCGGTCTCGGTCGCGGCGTCCCAGAACACCGCGCGGTCGGCCGGGGTCTCCAGGACGACGAAGTCCCAGCCCTGGCTGAAACCCGCGCTCGGCGCCCGCACCGCGAGCGCGAGGAGGGAGTCGACGAGCCCGGCCGCGACCGGCCGGGACGGGTCGAACCGGCGCACCATCCGCCGCCGGCGCACGGCCTCACGTAGCTCCACGTCGACAGTCTGCCCGCCGCCCGACCCGGCACCCGGCACCCGGTCGCGGATGGCAGGATGGGGCCCATGGTGGAGGCGACGCTCCCCCCGGGCTACCCGACCGCGTGGGAGGCCGACGTCGTGCTCCGCGACGGCACGGTGGCCAGCCTGCGCCCGATCCGGCCCGACGACGGCGACGCCCTGCGCCGCTTCCACGACGCGCAGTCCGACGAGTCGATCTACCTGCGCTTCTTCGCCCCGCTGCGACGCCTCTCCGACGCCGACGTCCACCGGTTCACCCACGTCGACTACGTCGACCGGGTCGCCCTCGTGGTGACGATGCGCGAGGAGATCATCGGGGTGGGCCGCTTCGACCGGCTCGACGCCCGCAGCGCCGAGGTCGCCTTCAACATCAGCGACCACTACCAGGGCAAGGGCATCGGGTCGGTGCTCCTCGAGCACCTGGCCGCCGTCGCCCGCGACCTCGGGATCAGCCGGTTCACCGCCGAGGTGCTGCCGCAGAACCGCAAGATGCTCGCCGTCTTCTCCGACGCCGGGTACGAGGTGACCCGCCGGGTCGAGGACGGCGTCGTCGAGGTCGGGTTCGACATCGAGCCGACCGACCGATCCCGGGCGGTCGAGATGAGCCGCGAGCACCGCGCCGAGGCGCAGAGCCTGCGCTCGGTCCTCACTCCCGGGACGATCGCCGTCATCGGCGCCAGCCGGCGCAAGGACACGTTCGGCGGCCAGCTCCTCGACCGGCTCCTGGAGTCCGGGTTCGCCGGGCGGGTGGTCCCGGTCAACCCGCGCTCGAAGCGGCTGCGCCGCCTCACCTGCTACCCACGGGTCACCGACGTCCCGGGCCCGGTCGACCTCGCGATCGTCGCGGTGCCGGCCGAGGCGGTCCTCGACGTCGTCGACGAGTGCGCCGAGGTGGGCGTCAAGGGGCTCCTCGTCGTCTCGGCCGGGTTCGCCGAGGACGGTCCCGAGGGGGCGGCCCGCCAGGCCGAGCTGGTCCGCCGCGCCCGCGGCGCCGGGATGCGGGTCATCGGGCCCAACTCCTTCGGGATCATCAACAACGACCCGGAGG
>JACXUW010000467.1 GCA_014763705.1 Micrococcales bacterium
ATGACGGCGCTCGTGCCCGACCCGCCGGCCACGACCCTCCCGGAGGACCTCGACGTCGCGACCGGCGCCTCGGGCGAGGTGGACGCCGACTTCCTCGACTCGCGCATCGACGCGTGGACCAGCCGGGCGGACGGCGGTGCGTGGTCGAAGCTGCGGGCCTTCGCGACCGCGATGCGCACCGAGGGCACGTACACCGACGGCGGGACCCCGAACAGCTACGAGAAGGTCTACCTGCCCGGGCACGCCGTCTCGCGGCTGACCCGGTTCGTCGGCTCGAGCAAGCTCGCCGGCAACGACGAGCAGTACGCGGCGACCCTCGCCCTCGTCGGGCAGCGGCTGGGCATCCCGTCCCGGGTCGTCATGGGCGCCACCCCGGAGGCCGGCGGTGACGTGCGCGGCAGGGACGTGCACGCGTGGGTCGAGGTGCGGCTCGGCGACGGCTCGTGGTTCCCGCTCGCGTCCTCGACCTTCGTGCCGAGCCGCGACAAGACCCCGAGCGAGCAGCAGCTGAAGACCGAGGAGCAGAAGGTCGGGGCACAGGTGCCGCCGCCGGCCGGGGTCAGCCCGCCGTCCGTGCTGCAGGGCCCGGACCAGGCGCAGAACGCGACCGACGTCACCAAGCGCAAGAAGAGCCCGTTCGACGTCACCGCGTGGCCGCTCTGGCTCCAGGTGCTCGCCGGGTCCGCCCTCCTCGTCCTGCTCCTTCTCGGCTACGTGGCCGTGCTGCGCTGGCTCAAGCGCCGTCGCCGCCGCCGGCACGCCACGACCGGGCCGGTGCCCGCGCGGGCGGCCTGGGTCTGGCGCGACCTCGTCGCCGAGTCCCGCTCGCTCGGGGTCGCCGTGCCGCGCGGGGTGACCCGCCGCGAGCAGGCGCACGCGGTCGATGCCGCGGTCGCGCTCGCCGGGGCGCACGAGAGCGCCGGGCCGGAGGGCGAGGCGCGGTACGTCGCACCACCCGAGGACGTCGTCCCCGCGTCCGTGGTGGCCGCCTCGGTGGACGCCGTGGTCTTCGGACCCGGCGACGGCGACCCGGACGCGACGACCGCGCTGCACGCCCAGGCGGAGGCGGCGCGCACGAGCATCCGCGGTGGCCTGACCCGCTGGGCGCGGTTGCGCTCGGACGCCGACCCGCGCCCGCTGTGGGTGCGGCGCGAGCGGACCGCGCCGGGTGCCCGGTGGTGGCGCCGGCCCCGGGTGCCGAGCCTGCCCCGGCTCGGCCGCGCCACCTCCTGACGCCTCCCGGAGACGCCGCGGGTGGGGAAACGGCTCTCCGGAGAACCGTTTCCGGCACTCGTGGCGGGGAGACGGGACCGGTCGACCCGGCCGCAGCCCGGGCGCACGACGACGCGGGCGGCCCCCGGTGTGGGGACCGCCCGCGTGCTCGTCGCGCGCTGTGTCGCGCGCTGTGTCGCGCGCTGTGTCGCGCGCTACGCCGCAGTAAGCGCTGTGATCACGGCACGTACTGCGGGGTAGCCCGCGATGCGGAGGGGGTCAGCGCTCCTCGTCGCCGGTGATGAAGGCCTCGAGGCGGGCGCGGCCCACGTCGTCCGGGCGCTGCTCCGGCGGGGACTTCATGAGGTAGCTCGACGCCGAGAGCAGGGCACCGCCGATGCCGCGGTCCTTGGCGATCTTCGCCGCGCGGATGGCGTCGATGATGATGCCGGCCGAGTTCGGGGAGTCCCAGACCTCGAGCTTGTACTCGAGGTTGAGCGGCACGTCGCCGAACGCGCGACCCTCGAGGCGGACGTAGGCCCACTTGCGGTCGTCGAGCCACGCGACGTAGTCGGACGGCCCGATGTGCACGTTGCGGTCCTCGGTCTTGCCGGCGAGCGAGCCGGTGAGGTTCGAGGTGACGGCCTGGGTCTTGCTGATCTTCTTGGACTCCAGGCGCTCGCGCTCGAGCATGTTCTTGAAGTCCATGTTGCCGCCGACGTTGAGCTGGTAGGTGCGGTCCAGCTGGACGCCGCGGTCCTCGAAGAGCTTGGCCATGACCCGGTGGGTGATCGTCGCGCCGACCTGGGACTTGATGTCGTCGCCGATCACGGGCACGCCGGCGGCCTCGAACTTCGCGGCCCACTCGGGGTCGGAGGCGATGAACACCGGGAGGGCGTTGACGAACGCGACCCCGGCGTCGATGGCGCACTGGGCGTAGAACTTGTCCGCCTGCTCCGACCCGACCGGGAGGTAGGAGACGAGGACGTCGACCTCGGCGTCGCGCAGGGCCTGGACGACGTCGACCGGCTCGGCGCCCGACTCGTCGATGGTCTGGCGGTAGTACTTGCCGAGCCCGTCGAGGGTGTGACCGCGCTGCACGGTGACCCCGGTGGTGGGGACGTCGGCGATCTTGATCGTGTTGTTCTCGGACGAGTTGATCGCCTCGGCGAGGTCCTTGCCGACCTTCTTGTCGTCGACGTCGAACGCTGCGACGAACTCGACGTCGCGCACGTGGTACTCACCGAAGCGGACGTGCATGAGGCCGGGGACGGTGGACGCCGGGTCGGCGTCCCGGTAGTAGTGGACGCCCTGCACGAGGGAGGACGCGCAGTTGCCGACGCCGACGACGGCGACGCGGATGGAACCCATGGGCTTGCTCCTGGACGGGTGGGGTGGACG
>JACXUW010000041.1 GCA_014763705.1 Micrococcales bacterium
CCGCGCCGGCGCGGTCGCAGGAAGGGGGAGGGGACGTGGTCGACGCCGTCCACGCGCTCGAGGGCGAGGTCCGCGAGCTGATCCGTCGCTCCGGGCTGGACCCGGCGCGCGACGAGGACGCCGTGCGGCGGCTCGTCCGGGACGCCGTCACCGACTACGACGAGCGGTCCGTGCACGGCGGGATGCCGGTGCTCGCCGACCTCGAGTCGGCATCGAAAGCGGTGTGGGACAGCGTCATCGGCTTCGGTCCGTTGCAGCAGTACTTCGACGACCCCCGCGTGGAGGAGATCTGGGTGAACGAGCCGTCCCGGGTCTTCGTCGCCCGCGACGGCGTCGCCGAGCTGACGACGACCCTGCTCACCCACGAGCAGGTCCGCGACCTCGTCGAACGGATGCTCAAGTCCTCCGGGCGGCGGGTCGACCTCAGCTCACCGTTCGTCGACGCGGTGCTTCCTGACGGCAGCCGGCTGCACGTCGTCATCCCCGACATCACCCGGGAGCACTGGTACGTCAACGTCCGCAAGTTCGTCAAGTGACCATTATAGCTCTCGCGCCCCGCCTCGCGTGGATTAGAACCGTTGCAGGACAACGCAATTCGTGGTGATCCTGTCGCTAGGAGTGCTTGCATCTGGTGTTGTTGCCGACGTCAACGCCGCACGTCAGGAGCCTTCTGCTTGCCTGAATCATGCATCCGATGCATGATTCGCAGCATGGATGTTGGCGTCCGTTCTGACCTCGCGCCTGGGGCAGCACTGCGGGTGCTGCCCGCGGGGGTGGCCCTGTTCTCGCCTGAAGAGTCGGTCTGGCAGGCGATGTTGACCGGGTGGCGAACTCAACAGCTGGCGAGGATGCTTCGGGTCTCGACCGTGGAGGGACGTGTTCGGGCGGTGGAGCGCTTTCAGCAGTTCACCGGCACCTACCCGTGGTCGTGGGCCGCCGACGACGTCGAGTCCTGGTTGGTGTCGCTGCGGATGCCGGGGCTCGAAGGTGGGGGACGCTCCGTCGGGACGTTGCGCAACTATCAATCCACAGTGGCATGGTTCTGCTCCTACCTCGTCAACCCTGCCTACGGCTGGACCGATCTCTGCGGTGAGCGATTCGGCGAGCACCCAACGCAAATCTGCCACGAGGGCAACGCGATCCAGCACATCGTCGAGTCCGAGGCCGACCCGCGCGTACGCCCGTTCACTAGGCACGAGCTGCAACGACTCTTCGACTACGCCGATGATCGGGTCGCTCGCCTCGACGGGTCGGGGCGCAAGGGGTGGCTGGCGGCGTTCCGGGACGCGACGATCCTGAAGTTCATCTATGCCTACGGCCTCCGGCGCAACGAGTCTCTCCGAGTTGACACGGTCGACTTTCACCGCAGCCCGACCACCCCCGAGTTCGGTGACTTCGCCTCATGCTCGGTGCGCTACGGCAAAGCGTCAAAGGGCAGCCCACCCAAACGCCGAACTGTGTTGACCGTGCTTCCTTGGTCGGTCGAGGTCCTCCAGGAGTACCTCACCGAAGTGCGGCCTCGGTACGAGCCCGACGGCAACCACCTGTTCCCGACCGAGCGCGGGGGCAGGGTCTCCGGCACGTACCTGGATACCCGGTTTGCCGAGTACCGGGACGCTGTCGGGCTACCTCCGGAGCTTCACCTGCACTGCCTGAGGCACTCGTACGTCACCCACCTGGTCGAAGACGGCTTCGATCCATTCTTCGTCCAACAGCAAGTCGGGCACGCCTACTCCTCCACCACCGCGCTCTATACAGGCGTGTCTAACGACTTCAAGAACCGTACGCTGCGTCGCGCCTTGGACCGGTACATCGATCCGCACCTGACGGCCGAAACCCACGATCTCGAGATGGAAGGAGACCAGGCATGAGAGTGCTCGACTACGAGTGGAACCTGCGGCCCCTGATGGCTCAGCGAGGCATGTACGCCACCACTGACCTCGACCCTCTGCTGCGCGAGCGAGGGATCGTTCTGTCCTCGACGCAGGTCTATCGCCTTGTCACCGGAAAGCCCGAGCGGCTCAATGTTGCACTGCTCGTGGCGCTGTGCGACGCCCTCGGCTGTGAGTCGGGCGACCTCATCCGCCCGCTGGTCGTGTCTACTGCACGCCGCAAGAAGGCGACCGGCACTGCCGGCAGCACCCCGCCGCGGCGGCCCACCGGCACCAGGCCCGTCCGGGCCCGGATCGCGCCGGTGGAGTGAGCGCGGCCGACTGGGGCGTCAACGGGGCCGCTCGCAGGATCGCGATGACGGACTTCATCATCAACGCTATCCGCACGGCCGACCCCACCATCGCCATAGGCACTCTCGAGCAGGCACTCGAGCGGCACGCTCGGGGCGCGACCGCGAGATGCCGCCTGGCCGAGGAACTGCGAGACCACCCGAAGCGGCTGACGACCGACGACCCCAGGACCAGCCCGGTCCTCGCGGAGGTCGTGGTGACCCTCCGCGCCGCTGGGCATGACGGCCTCGTCCAACCCACCTGCCCATCGTGCGGGCGGCCGCGCCGGTACGCCTACCCCTCTGCGGACGGCATGCGCGTCTGTCGGGTCTGCCACCCCTTCCCGACCGAGCCCTGCGCCGAGTGCGGGCGAACCCGCAAGGTCGCCCGCCGGCTTCCTGATGGAACCGGCCTGTGCAGCACCTGCCGCACCCGTGACGTGGCCAAGTTCGAGCGATGCTCCGCCTGTGGCCAGGAACGGTGGGTCGCCACTCGCGACGAGGATGGGCGACCGTCCTGTCACCCGTGCTACAAGGGGCAGCAACCTGATCGGACCGGCCGGTGGACGGGCAATGCGGCGACCCGCCGAGCAGCCCGTACCCTCGCGATGCTGGACCTGATCGGCGCCATCGCCCCTGACGTGCCCAAGGACGAGCTGGAGACAACTCTCGAGCGTCTGGCCCCGGCGGCGATCGCGCACGCAGGCCTGGCCAACTGGCTCCTGGACCATCCCGATGCCCTCACCGACGGGGACAACTCCGCCCCGCCCATCGTTTTCAGGTTGATCGACGAGCTCCTCTCGCTGGGTGCGCCGGTGATCCGCCCACGGTGCGCCTCCTGTGGTCGGAATGACCAACGCCTGCCTCACTGGCTGGACGGAGCCAGGATCTGCCCCGCCTGCTACCTGTCCCACCACGCTGAGCCGTGCAGCGGTTGCGGCGCGACGGCGCCGGTCCAGCGTCGCCTGGATGACGGCAAGCCCTTGTGCCGCCGGTGCGCCGAGCCCTACCGGAAACTGGTCACCTGTGCCGCCTGCGGTCGGCAGCGGCAGGCAGGGACAACAGTCGATGGGGTGCGACTGTGCTCAACCTGCAAGCGTCGGGACGCACGCTTCCACGAGGAGTGCAGCACCTGCGGGCGGCTGCGTCCCGTCAGCGCCCGCGATCACGATGGCGGAGCCATCTGCCCGAACTGCGCGCACCGCGCCCGAACCGCCGCGTGCTTCGTCTGCGGCCGGACCCGTCCGATCGCCGCACGGTTCGAGGGTCACCCCTACTGCGCCACGTGCCGACCCCGACGCCCACAGCAGTGCGCCCGCTGCGGTGAACACCGCATCTGCTACCGGGTCCTCACACCCGTGGTCGACGCGGTCGCCGCTTCGCGCGAGGCCAGCGCCGTCTGCGGCACCTGCCTCGCCAGGGAACGCCTGACAGCCCTCCTCAGCCGCACCACCGGCGACCTCGACCCGCACTGGGTCCCACTCATCGAAGCGCTGGTCGCGACCCCGACACCGCATGCCCTCCTCGAGTGGATCCGCGACCGAGCCACCGCCCGCCTCCTGCGCGACCTGGCTCACCGCAACCGGCCGCCCACCCACGAGGACCTCGACCAGCTGGCGCTGACCGCCCGGTACACGGCCGAGCAGGCGCGCGCACTGCTGGAGTCCGCTGGGCTACTGGATCGTCATGACCTGCGCCGCCACCGACTCGCAACGCGGGCCAAGCTGCGGATCGACCACGAGGCGCCCGCCGAGGACCGTCTCCTGCTGCACGCGTACCTTCGCTGGTCTCTCCTGCCGGCAGCCGAACGCCGAGCTCGACGCGCGAAACGACCCATCCGGGCCAACAACATCAGCGACCTGGCCGCCGTCATCGCCTACCTCACCGACCTGCGGGCTCACGGCCTGTCCCTCCTTGCGCGGCACCAGCCCCGCTTCGACTCCTGGCTCCATGCGCACCCGAGCCACCGGGTACCCCTGAAACGCTTCCTCGTCTGGGCCGTCCGCAATGGACACAGCACCCCGATCGCGGTGCCCCAGGTCCCACGCCGCGACCCCACGGAGTTCATGGCCGACGAGCACCGCCGGCGCCTTATCGGCGTCGCGGTGACCGGCAGCGACCCCACCTGGACACTCGCCGACCGGGTAGCCGTGCTGCTGGTGCTCCTCTACGGGCAACCGCCACTGCGCATCGTGGCGCTGTCCCACACTCACGTCTCGACCACCCCCGAAGGAGGCACGCAGCTACGGCTGGGCCGTGACCCCATCGACCTGCACCCGCCCGTAGCCAGCTTGGTTGCTCAACTCGCGTCACGAACCGCGCCCACCCAACCCCTTCGCGACCTGCCCTCGCCGTGGCTGTACCCAGGTCACAGCCCCGGCCGACACCTCCACCCCGCCAGCCTCTCCCGGCGTCTGAAGCTGCTGGGCGTCCCAGCCCGCGCCGCGCACAACACCACCCTGCTCGACCTCGCCAAGTCCGCTCCGACCGCGGTCCTCGCGGACCTGCTGGGCATGCACCCGAGCACGATCGAAAGCTGGAACAACGCCAGCGGCGCCCGCTGGGTCCACTACGCCACCCGGGCCGTTGCTCAACCGGAGCCTTTGCCGCATGAGGGTCCATGACCCGGACCCGGCGCCCCACCTGATCGACAACTCTTAGCGAAGTATGTGGCCGCTTAGGTTCGTCATACGAGGCCGCATACTTCGCTAAGAACGCCGCACGCCGACCAGGTGACGACACCAGCGAACGAGACTACGGTCGACGCGTGAGCGCCTATCTGCTGATCATCGGTGACCGCCGGGCCCTCGGCTGGATCCTCACCACCCGCCGGATGGCGTTCTCCGAGCCCCTCCGGTCCGAGCCGCGACGCCTCTCATCCGGCGACACCCTCCTGCTCTACACCACCCGCGGATGCTTCAAGAACCCCAGCCGCGACCGCGGCCGCGTCATCGGCGAGGCCACCGTCCTCAGCGCCCCCGAGCGGGCGGCCGACCCGCTGGTCATCGGCGACCGTGTCTTCCCATTCCTGTGCGACCTCAGGCTGACCAAGCTTGCTGCGCTGGGCTCTGGACCCGAACTGGCGGAGCACGTCCCCGAGCTACACGCCCTGAACGCGTCGGGCCGCGGCTGGGCCACCCGGCTGCGCCGCCCTCTGGTGCCGCTCGACGACCACGACGTCGCTCATCTCCGGTCGCTGCCCGACTACCCCAACCAACGACCGACCGCCGCCCTCACGGCGCCCTACGCACGGTGGGCACCGCGCGCCGAGGCCGACTCACAACAGCCGACCGGACACGCCGCACCGGGTCCCTCGACTGTCAGCGCCCACCACTAATGTCGACGCTACAACGTCGACACGTGGGAGATCTCGTGCATGCTCACCCAACTCGCCGCCCGCACGGGGTGGTGCGCAACGCCATGGCTGAGTACCTCCGCCGCCACGGCGGCCCAGCCGGGATCCCTGAGATCCAAGCCGCGGTCGAGCAGGAGTTGGGCGAGGAGCTTCCCAAGTCCTCGGTGCGCAGCGGTCTGCAGGACGAGCGACTCTTCGAGCGGGTGAGCCGTGGTGTCTTCCAGCTCCGTCACTGAGTGGGTGCTCGGGCAGGATCAGCCCGAACTGAGCCTGACTCGACTGGCCGCTCAGCTCGACGCAGGCAGCACCGGGGGAGCGCTCACTACGCGTGAGACCTCCCTCCTGGCCGCCGCCGGCAACCACCGCCCCGCACCTCGCCAGCTGATCAGGACCGTCCGCGCCGCCATCAAGCAGGGCGAGGACCCCCTCGGCGACACGTTCTCGATCATCCGGCCCGGGAAGACCCGCCGAGACTCGGGCGCCGTCTACACGCCGGCCGCCATGGTCACCCCGATGATCGACTGGGCGTTGGACCGCGACCCCACCCGCTTCGTCGACCCCGGCTGCGGCAGCGGCAGGTTCTTGCTTGCAGCAGCACGCTCTCAAGGTTCTGCGCAGCTGATCGGGATCGACCTGGATCCCCTCGCCACCCTGATGACCCGAGCAGGCTTGGCCGTCCTCAAGGTCGCCGACGCCCAGGTCAAGAACACCGACTTCACCACGCTGCGGATTCCAGCTCATGCCGGCGTCACCGCCTACGTCGGCAACCCCCCCTACGTCCGTCACCACAACCTCAGCCCGGCCACCAAGGCGTGGGCTCAGCGCACCGCCGCCAAGCTCGGCCTCACCATCTCAGGTCTGGCCGGCCTGCACGCCTACTTCTTCCTGGCGGTCGCTGCCAAGGCCAAGGCCAACGACATCGGGTGCTTCGTCACCAGCGCCGAGTGGATGGACGTCAACTACGGAGCGATCGTGCGCAGGCTGCTGCTGGACCACCTCGGCGGCGAGGCGATCCACGTGCTGGAGCCCGAGTCCATGCCGTTCGAGAACACCGCCACCACCGCGGCGATCTCATGCTTCAGCGTGCGGTCCCGCCCGGACTCCGTCCACTTCCGCCCCGTCGCGGCCATCAGCGACCTGCCGCCCCTCCAGGGTGCCGGCGAACCGGTCCTGCGCGACCGGCTCTCGGAGATCAGCAGATGGTCGACCTTCGTGCGGACCCGCAACGCGACCCCCGAGGGTTACATCGAGCTTGGCGAGCTCTGCCGGGTCCACCGGGGCACCGTGACCGGCTCGAACCGCACCTGGGTCACGACCGAGCTGGACGCCGACCTGCCGCCCTCGGTCCTCACCCCGACGGTCACGCGCGCCAAGGAGCTCTTCGCCGCCGGCGTCGAACTCTCGACCGCCGCCGGGCTGCGCCGGGTCGTCGACCTGCCGGTGGACCTCGACGAGCTCAGCAGCGACGACCGCCGCCGGGTAGACGACTTCCTCAAGCGCGCTAAGCGGCTGGGGGTCCACAACGGCTACATCGCCAGCCACCGGGCCGCCTGGTGGTCAGTCGGTCTGCGACGTCCCGCGCCCATCCTGGCGACCTACATGGCCCGACGGCCGCCGGCCTTCGTCCGGAACCTGGCCTCGGCCCGGCACATCAACATCGCACACGGCCTCTACCCACGGCAGGACATCCCCACAGAGGCACTGGACAAGCTCGCCGACTCGCTCCGCAGGTCCATCAGCCTGGCCCAAGGCCGCACCTACGCAGGCGGGCTCACCAAGTTCGAACCCAAGGAGATGGAACGCTTGCACGTCCCCACCCTCGAGACCCTGATGGCCACATGAGTGTGCCGCGGCCGGTCTGGTCCGCCGACGAACTCGAGATCCAACGACGTATCGCCATCGAGCAGTTCCGTCAGATCAGGATGGGCGAGCCCCTCGAGGACTACCTCAGCCACTTCGAGGTCGCGCGCAACGCGTACGAGGATCTCCTCGAACTCACGGTCGACCTGTCACAGCTCGGGGACCAGGCCGTCGACGCGCTCACCAACCCCGACCTCCTCGAGGCCGTGCGCTATCTCGCCGGACCACCCATCTCGGCCGACGACCTGAAGACACTCACAGACGCCTCACTGGCCCCGACCAGGTTGCGCGCCGACCCTGACATGGCACGCAGCGTGGTCGAGACCGTGCTGCTGGGTCTCGATCGCAACCGGTTCCCCTGGGTGGCCGAGAACCGTGACCCGACCGAAGCCGAGCGTGGCGCGGCGGCCATGGCCTCGGCTGCACTGGTTGCCGCCCGCAAGGTCCTCACCACCCGGGCCAACGAGTCCAAGACCGAGCAGGAAGAGAAGGTCAAGGATCGGCTGCGCCAGGACGGGTTCACCGAGGTCCCGACCAGGACCATCAGCACCTTGGCGGCCGCTCCCGATCAGGGCGAGTTCTGCGGAGAGAGCATGTTCGGCGGCCGGAAGGCCGACATCATCGTCCGACTCTGGGACCACCGCGTCATGCCGATCGAGTGCAAGGTGAGCAACTCCTCCACCAACTCGGTCAAGCGGCTCAACAACGACGCTGCCGCCAAGGCGGAGAAGTGGCTCAAGGAGTTCGGCACCGCACAGACTGTTCCGGCCGCGATGCTCGAGGGCGTCTTCAAACGACACAACCTCGTCGCTGCCCAAGACACCGGTCTTGCGCTCTTCTGGGCTCACGACCTCGACCAGTTCATGCGCTTCGTGGAGAGCACCCGACCCTAGGGTCGCGGCGGCCCATCGTGTCGGTGCGTCGCCCCCTGCTGATGGTTCTGGCGGCCGGGGGCGACGCGTCTCCGACCAGTGCTTCGCGGCCAACCTGACCATATCCGACTCACTCACGGGATCCCTGCACCGCCTCGTTCCCCGGTTCCGCCGAGACCAAAGTGCCTGCGCCCAATGGAAAGCCGGTACTGGTTGCCCCAAGTGGAGAACGACAGTGCCTCGACGCTGGTCGCATTCGTCTCGAACCGGGGCCACATCTCTCCCAGCCACCGGATGGTCACCACGGTGGGAGCCTCCTGCAGGTTGAGCGCCAGCACCCCGCCAAGATGTCGGAGTTCCCAATCGGCCTTCGTCCTGGTCCGGGGCGTCTCCCACGTTCCTTCGACCGCTTCCGGCGGATCGCCTTTGTGCGCCACCTCAATGGTCGGCGTCAGCATGGACGACCTCACGGGCCACTCGAGTCCTACAGCGAGCAGCAGAGCGTCGCCCTCGTGCCGCAGCCTGACAATCATCTTCGGGGGCCACAGCGACCAGTTCGTTGTGATCAACATGGCGAGTCGTCGAAGCCCTTGATCTGCTCGACGCCGAGCCGTGCGTTGATCCACGTACTGCTCGGCAGCGATTCGCTCAAGCCGGTCCAGCACGCTGACCGAGTCCGCAATCCCGATGCCGAGGGACATCAAGCCTGCCGAGGTCTCCTGGTCCAACTGGTATGTCCGGGCCAACGCGACCAGAGAGCTGAACGCTACGGCCGGATCGCCTGCACCGAGAAAGGAACACGTCGTTGGGCAATCAGCCATCGTGACTTCACTCAGTCCTGAGCGATGCTTACGCGCCACTCTGAGTTCCCTCAGGACGCTCTCCGCGTTCGTGGTAGTCACCGGGCTCCTGTCACTTTTCCGTCACGACCCATGCCAGCCGTCTCGCGATCATTGATGGCAGGAAACAGCGTCACACGAGAGAGGCGAGCTGATGTGGAGTGAGATCGGTCGCACGGCGCGGTGCGCTTTGAAGGGTTGGGGTCCGACGCTCAGGCTCATCGCCCTGCTGACAACCATCGCCGTCCTTTGGCTGGCGGTTGGTCTGGCGCGCGGCGCCGTCATCTGACCTGCAGGTCGTCCTCTCGACGAACATCGACCGCGCCTCAGGCGACTCATTCGCATCGTTGAACGATGGTCTGCAAGACGTACCGAGTCAGGGACATCCCTCTTGGTAGACCCGGGGCTCGGGGTGGCCGACGGCGTTGCGCAGTCGGTGCTGCATCGCGTTGGTCTCGGCGTCCGATTGGATGTCTCCGCCTCGAGAATGGCTTCCGCATTCGCAATCCCAGTGCCAGTGCACACACTGGCGACCGTCGTGCCAATAGCGACCGTGCTCGTAGGTGGTGCTCATGCGCAAGATCCCACCACGCTTTTGGCGGCGCTGTACGGCAACCGGCGAACAGTGATGGGCGAACAGCGAACGCCGCCGGCCGGGCTTAAGCGGCCGAGGCCGCGAAGCGCACCCCTCGGGGACTGGTCAGTTAGCTCGGAGCACACCCTTTCGAGGGGTTGGAATAATGGTCTGCACCAGTGGTCAAGGCCGACTCGATGGACGACCTCGTCCGCCTCGGCACCCTGAGCGCGCAGGCGGCCCGCTTCCTCGAGGCCGCGGTCACCGCCGGCCTCAACGTCCTCGTCTCGGGCGGGACCCAGGCCGGCAAGACGACGCTCCTGAACTGCCTGGCCTCGGCGGTCCCGGCCCGTGAGCGCGTCGTCACCTGCGAGGAGGTCTTCGAGCTGCGCATCCCGCACCGCGACGTCGCCTCGATGCAGTGCCGCCAGCCCTCGCTCGAGGGCACCGGCGAGATCCCGCTGCGCCGGCTGGTCAAGGAGGCGCTGCGGATGCGTCCCTCGCGCATCATCGTGGGCGAGGTCCGTCAGGCCGAGAGCCTCGACCTGCTCATCGCGCTGAACTCGGGCCTGCCGGGCATGTGCACGATCCACGCCAACAGTGCCCGTGAGGCGGTGACGAAGATGTGCACGCTGCCGCTCCTGGCCGGCGAGAACGTCTCCGCCCGGTTCGTCGTCCCGACGGTCGCGTCCTCGATCGACCTCGTGGTCCACGCGGCGCTCGAGCGCGACGGCCGGCGCACGGTGCGCGAGATCGCCGCGGTGCCCGGGCGCACCGAGGAGGACGTCGTCGAGATCGCCGACCTGTTCGTGCGCCGGGGCGGCGAGCTGGTGCGGGCGGACGGCTTCCCGCCGCACCCCGACCGGTTCGAGCGTGCGGGGCACGACCTCGCCGCCCTTCTCGCCCGGGGGGCCTCGTGACCGGACTGCTGCTCGGGCTGACCCTCGGAATCGGCCTGTTCCTCGTGTGGTGGAGCTGCTGGGTGCCCGACCCGGGCGAGCGGCGGCGCCCGCCGCGGGTCGGTGCGCTCGAGCTGCTGCGCGACGAGGTCGTGCAGTCCGGCCTTTCCGGACTCACCGTCCGCAGCCTCCTCCTTGCCTGTACCTCGTCGTTCGTGCTCGTCCTGGCGATCGTCTGGGTGGGCGTGGGCGTGCTCCCGATCGCGGTCTGCTTCGCCGTGCTCGCCGCCGTCCTCCCCGTGGCCTACGTCCGCCGCCGGGCCCGGCGGCGGCGAGCGGTCCTGCGCGACCTGTGGCCGGATGCCGTCGACAACATCACCTCGGCCGTGCGGGCCGGGATGGCCCTGCCGGAGGCACTCGGCCAGCTCGGCGACCGGGGACCAGAGCCACTGCGTGAGCCGTTCCGGCGCTTCGCCGAGGACTACCGCCTGACCGGGCGGTTCTCGGACTGCCTCGACCGGCTCAAGGAACGGCTGAGCGACCCCGTCGGGGACCGGCTCGTCGAGAGCCTCCGGATCGCCCGCGAGGTCGGGGGCAGCGACCTGGGGCGGCTGTTGCGCACGCTGTCGGTCTTCCTCCGCGAGGACGCCCGCACCCGGGCCGAGCTCGAGACCCGCCAGGCGTGGACGGTCAACGCCGCGCGGCTCGCGGTCGCGGCGCCGTGGGTCGTCCTCGCGCTGATGTCGACGCGCCCGGAGTCGGTCGAGGCCTACGCGTCCGGCCTCGGCGCGGCCGTGCTCGCGGTCGGGGCCGCCGTCACCGCCGCCGCGTACTGGCTCATGGTCCGGATCGGGCGGCTGCCCGAGGAGCAGCGGGTGCTGCGATGAGCGACCTCGCCCGCACCGGCGCCCTCCTCGGCCTCGTCGCCGGCCTGGGGCTCGCCCTCGTGTGGGCGCGCCTGCCGCGCAACCGTCGTCGGGGGCTCGCCGACCGGGTGCTGCCCTACCTCCGTGACACCCCACGTCCCTCGCGGCTCCTCGAGGACTCCGCCTCCCGCGGGATGCTCGGCGGTGTCGCGGCGCCGCTCGTGCGCGACCTCGGCCGCCGCGTCGACCGCGTGCTCGGTGGGGCCACGTCGGTCCGCAGCCGCCAGCTGCGGGCCGGCCTCGCCGCCGATGTCGACCGCTTCCGGGCCGAGCAGGTGCTGTGGGGTGCCGGTGCCGCCGTCGCCGCCGCGACCGCGAGCGTGTTGCTGGCGGTCGCCCGGGACGGCTCGGCGGTCACCGTGCTGCTCCTCACCGCGATCGGCTTCGGCCTCGGCGTCACCGGTGCCGACTACCTGCTCACCGCTCGAGCGGCACGGCGAGAGCGACGAATGCTCAGCGAGTTCCCCACCGTCGCAGAGCTGCTCGCCCTTGCCGTCGGTGCCGGGGAGGGCGCGGTCGGGGCGCTCGAGCGGGTCTGCCGCCTGTCCGGTGGTGAACTCGCGGCCGAGCTGCGTCGGTGCCTCGCGGACGCCCGGGCGGGAGCCAACCTGCCCACCGCGCTGCAGGGGCTCGCCGAGCGGTCCGGGCTGCCGAGCCTGCGACGGTTCGTCGACGGCGTGGTCGTCGCGGTCCAGCGCGGCACCCCGCTCGCGGAGGTGCTCCGGGCGCAGGCCCAGGACGTCCGGGAGGAGGGGCGGCGCTCCCTCATGGAGGCAGGCGGCAAGAAGGAGATCGCGATGATGGTCCCGGTCGTCTTCATCATCCTCCCGGTCACCGTGCTCTTCCTGGTCTACCCCGGCTACACCTTCTTCCGGTTCACGCTCTGACCCCCACGAGAGGACGACACCCATGCGACCGACACGGCTCGCCGCCCGGCTCCACGTGAGCTGCTTCCACCTCGCCGACCGCGCCGGGCGCCGGGCGGAGCGGGGTGACGTGCCCGGCTGGGTGCTCATCACCCTGATGACCGCCGGCCTCGTCACGGTGCTCTGGGCGGTGGCCAAGGAGCAGCTCGTGACGCTGTTCAAGAACGCCCTCGCGTCGGTGACCGGCTGAGCCGAGGTGGCCCGTCCACAGCGGCCCGAGCGAGGGGCGGCCGTCGCCGACTTCGCGATGGTCTCGGTGCTGCTCACCGTCGTCTTCCTCGCCCTCGTCCAGCTCGGGCTCGTCCTGCACGTGCGCAACACCCTGGTGTCGTGCGCGTCCGAGGGCGCGCGGTCGGGCGCCCGGGCGGATGCGGTGCCGGGCCAGGCCGTCGCCCGGACCCGCGAGCTGGTGAGCGCCTCGCTCTCCGAGCGGTACGCCCGGTCGGTGACCTCGCGGGAGGCGGTCGTCGACGGCGTGCGGGTCGTCGAGGTCGAGGTCACTGCTCCGCTGCCGGTGCTCGGTCTGCTCGGGCCCGACGGGCGGGTCCACGCGGTCGGACGCGCCTTCCTGGAGGACCAGTGACCGGCGTCCCGACCCGTCGACGGCGGGACGAGAACGGCAGTGCCGTGGTCGAGTTCGTCATGCTGGGGGTCGTCCTGCTGCTGCCGCTCGTCTACCTCGTCCTCATGCTCGGGAGGGTCCAGGCCGGCGCCTACGCGGTGAGCCAGGCGTCCCGCGAGGCGGGGCGCGCCTACGTGACGACCGACGCCGGGCAGGACGCGAACGGGCGGGCGCGGGCGGCGGCCCGCATCTCCTTCCTCGACCAGCACGTCGAGGACACCGGCACGCTGCGGATCGCCTGCGACGGGACCCCGTGCCTGCGCGCCGACGGGCGGGTCGAGACGACGGCGACGGTGCAGGTGCCGTTGCCGTTCGTGCCCGCGTTCCTCGGCGACGTCCTGCCGTTGTCGGTCCCCGTGTCGGCCTCGCACGTCTCGACCGTCGACCGCTTCCGGGTGCTGCCGTGAGCCCCGGGCGGCGTCGGGACGAGGGCGGCACGATCACCGTCTACCTCCTCGGCCTCGTGCTCGTGGCGGTGACCCTCGTCGCGGGCACCGTCGCGGTCACCTCGGCCCACCTCGCCCGCATCCGGCTGCTCGACGTCGCCGACGGCGCCGCACTGTCGGCGGCCAACGCCCTGGACGACGCCGCCTACCGGCAGGGGGTCGGCGACTCCGTGCCGCTGAGCGACGCCTCGGTCCGGGCCCGGGCGGCGGACTACCTCGGCGGCCTCGACCGCCCGACCGGCGTCCTCGCCTGGCGGCTCGGGCCGGGCACCGGCACCCCGGACGGCCGCACGGCCGTCGTCGAGCTGACCGGCGAGGCCGAGCTGCCGCTGGTGGGCGGGGCGCTGCGCGAGCTCGGCGTGAGCATCTCGATCCACGTCACCTCGCGCGCGCGCTCCGACCTCCTCGCGCCGTGAGCACCGCCACCCTTCCGCCGGAGCGCGGCCGCGCGTAGCGTCGAGGGCATGGCGACGGTCCCCGAGCGGCTGCGCGGCCGGTGGAGCCGCGACTCCACCGGCTCGTTCCTCTCGATCCGCTCCCGCGACAGCATCCTCTCCATCGGCAGCATCGGGTCGGTCGCGAGCATCGGCAGCATCGGCTCCTTCGCCTCGGCCTTCAGCGTCGCGTCGTCGATGAGCCTGTTCTCGGCCTTCTCGAACATGAGCCGCTTCTCGGCATTCAGCCACCAGAGCGACGCCAGCCTGCTCTCGGCGCAGTCGCGCAGGTCCGTTCTCTCCTACCAGAGCTCGGACTCGGTGAGCGCCACCCTGTTCAACCAGCTGCTCTATCAGCTGGCTCACGAAGCCATGGCCGATGAGCTGGGCGACGCCTTCTTCGATTTCGACGGCCTGACCCATCAGGGCCAGATTGACACCTTCTGGACAGACCCCCAGGCCCCGGATGCTTCACTGTTCGCGCGCTTCCGGGCCCATGTGATCGCCCAGACTCAGGTGAACGGCAACTACCACGAGCCGCGCGCGATGAAGGCGACCGCAGCCGGTATCGCGGCCGTGTTCGAAAAGAGCGTGGACTGAGGTCCACTGTGGCGCCAGCGTCACCCTGGGGCGCCGTCATATCACTGTCATGTATCTGTCGCCTAGCATTCCGGAATGCGGCTTAGAGGGGGCCGCATTCGGGCGCGCCATTCCGCGCCGCGACGACCGATCGGTCCTTATCAGCTGGGGATAGCTCAACATGACCTTCCGCAACCTGGCCTATGGCGCGTCCGCCGTGGCCATCATGATGTCGGCCTCGACGGCCG
>JACXUW010000468.1 GCA_014763705.1 Micrococcales bacterium
GTCGGGGGCGGCTTCGGGGTCGGGTCAGGGCCGACCCCTAGGCGGGCGGCCCGTGCGCGGCCAGACTGGGCCCCATGGACCTCCTGGACCGAGTCCGTGCGGCGCTGCCACCCGCCGAGGAGAAGCGGATGTTCGGGGGCGTCGGCTTCATGGTCGACGGCGCACTCGCGTGCTCGCTCAGCCCGCGGGGGCTGCTCGTGCGGACCGGACCGGACCGCTTCCCCGAGCTCGTCGCCCGGCCGGGCGCCGAACCGATGCGGATGGCCGGCCGCGCGAGCCGCGGCTGGGTCGAGGTCTCGCTCGAGGTCCTTCAGGACGAGGCCGCCCTGCGGGACTGGCTCGCGGTCGCCGTCGCCGCAGCACGCGAGGCGGGCGGTGGGCGCTAGGCCGGGGCGGTCACGAAGTCGATGAGCTCCTCGACCCGCCCGAGCAGCTCGGGCTCGAGGTCGGTCCACGAGCCCACCGCCGCGAGGATGCGCTGCCACGCCCGCGCCATGTCGGCCTGGGTCTCGTGCGGCCAGCCGAGGTGGGCGGCGATGCCGTGCTTCCACGAGGTGCCCCGGGGAATCACCGGCCAGGCGTCCATCCCGAGCCGCCCGGGGCGCACGGACTGCCACACGTCGACGTAGGGGTGCCCGACGACGAGGACGTGCTCGGACCACGGGCGCAGCGCTCGCGCCTCCTCGACGACCCGCCACTCCTTGGTGCCGGGGACGAGGTGGTCGACGAGCACGCCCATCCGTCGCCCCGGGCCGGGTGCGAAGTCACGGATGGCCCCGGCGAGGTCGTCGACGCCGTCGAGCATCTCGACGACGACGCCCTCGACCCGCAGGTCGTCACCCCACACCTTCTCGACGAGCTCGGCGTCGTGCTTGCCCTCGACGAAGATCCGCGAGCCCGCGGCGACCCGGGCGCGCTGCCCGCGGACCGCCACCGACCCGCTCGCCGTCCGCGACCCGGCCGCCCGGGCGGTCTCCAGCCGGCGCGCCTCCGCGGCCCGCGCCGGGACGAGGGTGACCGGCGACCCGTCGACGAGGAAGCCGGGGCCGAGCCGGAAGCCCTTGACCCGGCCGCGCCGGTCCTCGAGGTGCACGACGTGGAGGCCGCCGGCCTTCTCGACGCGCACGACCGCCCCGCACCAGCCGGTCTCGACGTCCTCGACGACCGTGCCGGGCTCGGCGGGCAGCTCGACCGACCGGCCGCGCGCGGGACGCCGCCAGTCGCCGGAGAGCACGTCGGAGCCGTACCTGTCCACCACGGCGGCGAGGCTAGCCGGGGGAGGCCACCGGGGTGGGGAGCGGCACGCGGTCCGTGCTGCCGGCTTTCGCGCCGCACCCGGTGTCGACGTAGGATTGGCACTCGGACGGCGAGAGTGCCAACCCGCCGCCCGACCGACCCGACGAGCGCAGCGGAGGTGCACCCGATGAGCGAGGACCGGCGGCTGCGCGTGCTGCGCGCCATCGTCCAGGACTACGTCCACACGTCCGAGCCGGTCGGCTCCAAGGCACTGCTCGAGCGCCACCACCTCGGGGTCTCGGCCGCGACCGTCCGCAACGACATGGCCGCGCTCGAGGAGGAGGGGCTCATCGCGGCCCCGCACACGAGCGCCGGGCGGGTGCCGACCGACGCCGGGTACCGGTTGTTCGTCGACCGGCTCTCCCAGATCAAGCCGATGACCGGCGCCGAGCAGCGGGCCATCGCGCACTTCCTCGAGGGCGCCGTCGACCTCGACGACGTCGTCGACCGCACGGTGCGCCTCCTCGCGTCGCTGACCCGTCAGGTCGCCGTCGTCCAGTACCCGTCGCTGTCGCGCTCCTCGGTCCGGCACGTCGAGCTGGTGCCGATCGGCGGTTCGCGGCTGCTCGTCGTCCTCATCACGACGACCGGGCGCGTCGAGCAGCGGGTCATCGACGTCGGCGCCGACCTGGGCACCGACGACGGTGAGCGCACCCTCGCGGCCCTGCGCACCGAGCTGAACACGGCGACCACCGGGCGCACGCTCGCCGACGCCGGCGCCGAGCTGTCCTCGGTGCCCGAGCGGTTCGACCCGGAGGACCGCGACGTCGTGCGCGCCGTCGTCTCCTCGCTCCAGGACTCCCTCGTCGAGGAGCGGGAGGAGCGGGTCGTCCTCGCCGGCACGGCCAACCTCGCACGGGCCGGCGCGGACTTCACCTCGAGCATCGGCCCGGTGCTCGAGTCGCTGGAGGAACACGTCGTCCTCCTCAAGCTGCTCGGCACCGTCGCCGAGCAGGGCGGCACCCTCGCGGTGCGCATCGGGCACGAGAACCCCTACGCCGGGCTCCAGTCCACCTCGATGGTGACGACCGGCTACGGCGCCGGCGCCGACCTCGTCGCCGGCCTCGGGGTCGTCGGCCCGACCCGCATGGACTACCCGTCGACGATGGCCGCGGTGCGCGCCGTCGCCACGTACGTCTCCCGGATCCTCGCGGACTGACGCGAGCGACCCGCCACCCACGACCACGGAGGACCCCCCCACCCGTGAACGACTACTACGCCGACCTCGGCGTCGCCCGCGACGCGAGCCCCGAGGACATCAAGCGCGCCTACCGGCGGGCCGCCCGCCGGTAGGCGCGCTTGATGTCCTCGGGGCT
>JACXUW010000469.1 GCA_014763705.1 Micrococcales bacterium
CTCTACTCCGACCTGGTGATCGCCCTGCGCGACACCGATGGAGCGCCGATCCTCGAGAAGTACGTCGTTCCGGCCACCACCGAGACCGCCGAGAGCACCGAGTACTGCGTGCAACCGGTGTCGTACACAGCGGTCACCGGCGTCACGGCCACGACCAACCCGGTCGACGGACGCACCGTCTGGCCGATCCCGCTGCAGGGGGCCTGGATCACGAGCGACCCGCTCCCGACCGAGTTCACCGGCGCCTGTGACCCCCAGCCGCAGTACGCCGCCTTCGTCTCGGAGGCCGAGCTGGAGCGGCTGAACCTGGCCCGCACCTCGGACGCGGTCATCGCCCGGAAGCTGGCCGACGTGAAGACCAAGTTCACGGTCGCGAGCGACATCGCGCTGGAGTCCACCGGTCGGCTCACCCACGACGGCACGCCCATCGACGCCTCCCCCGAGAACGCGGCGATCTACCAGTCCCTCATGCAGTCGGGAACCATCCCCGGACTGCCGACCGACCTGGCCGGACCACCGGCCCTCGTGGGTCCCGAGCCGGCGGACAGCGCCTCGAACAGCCAGTTCGACGCCTGGGAGCTCGCGGCGATGAACATCGGGGCGGCGGCGAGCAAGACCGTGCCGCTCAGCATCGACGCCATCGAGTACTACAACCGGGTCATCGGGTTCCCCCCGACCGCCGACCCCACCGCGACGCCACCGGTCCCGGAGTACGTGTCGCCCTGGGGCGTCGGCTTCGTGAGGTCCGAGGACCCCGACGACCCGGGCACCGAGATGTCGACCGGTGAGCGGTTCGTGGACTACAGCGGCTTCACCTACAACCGGTCCCAGACCTTCAAGGGCAGCGTCACCTGGCTCGACGTCCCGAGCCTGACGTGGAAGGTCAGCAGGATCACCGACGTGGTGCCGTTCACCAACCTGTCCGGCAGCGCGATCGGCACCCGCACCCTCACGGGAGTCACCGCGTTCGCGCAGCTGGCCGACGACGTCCGCGCCCTGTGCAACTACATCCCGGACAACACCTTCATCCCCGGCTTCTACATGGACGTCCCCGGGGTCGACACCACGACGGCCCAGCAGCGGGCGATCGTCGACCCCGCGGTCGACCTCGGCACCCTGCCGCAGGACGTCTTCCAGACCGCCTCCTTCCCCCTGACGGCATCCCTGCTCAACCCGTGGGGCGGCACCCTCGTCCCCGACGCGCGGCTGCGCATCACCGTCGACGCACCGGAGGCCTTCACCGGTGCCGGTGACGTGACGGCCGTCGCGACCGGGACGTCCGCCGGGCAGTCGGTCCCGTTCGAGCTCGTCGACGGGAATCTGGTCGGACGGTGGGGCCCGGACGCGGGCTTCCCCGTGCAGCCGGGGTACAACGTCTCGACGACCTTCGACGTCACGGTGGCCGACGGGTCCCCGGCCGGGGACTACACCGTCACCCTCGAGCTCGTCCGGGTCGGTGACCCGGCGACCGTCCTCGCCGCGGAGGCAGGGACGATCACCGTGCACCCCAACGAGGCGACGGTCCTCTGGGGCACCCCCCTGCCCCGGCTCGCCACCCAGGGAGTCTCGATGACCATCCCGCTGCGGGTCTACTCGCCCGAGGCGGGAACCGGGCGGCTGGCCCTGACGGTGAGCGGCCCCGGGGACGACCCCACGACGGAGCAGACCGAGGTCACCGAGGCGGGTGACGTGAAGGTCTACGCCAGCAACGGGACCGACATGGTGGCCATGCCGTTGGCCCTGGACCCCGCGGGAGCCCTCGTCGGCACCTGGGACGCCACCCTCACGGCCGGCTTCACCCCGGTGTCCTGGTACGCCACGGTCGCCACGGGAGCACTGGTGGGCAACTACGCCTTCGGCGTCGGCCTCACCGGCGGCAACACCCTGACGCCGATCGTCGTCTCGGTGTCGGCCCCCGAGTCCCACGGCGAGAAGCCGCCGGGTGCGGGCGAGGACACCACCGCGCCGGTGGTCACCGTGACGGCAGTCGGCGAGCTCGGCTCGACGGCCAGCTTCACGCTGTCCGCGTCCGAGGACCCCGTGACCTTCGAGTGCCGGCTGACCACGAACGCCGTGGCCGGCTCCTGGGCGAGCTGCACCTCACCCACGACGTACACCGGGCTGGAGCCCGGCGACTACGCCTTCTCGGCGCGGGCGACGGACGAGGCCGGGAACGTCTCGGCCCTGGTCACGAAGAGCTGGACCGTCCCCGCGCCGGACACGACGGCGCCGGTCCTCACGGTGACGCCGGTCGGCGTGCCCGGCTCGACGGCGAGCTTCACGCTCACCGCCGACGAGGACCCGGTGACCATCGAGTGCCAGCTGACCAAGGACGGGACGGTGACCCAGGCCTGGGCCGCCTGCACCTCACCGAAGGCGTACTCCGGCCTCTCGGCCGGCGCCTACGTCCTCTCCGTCCGGGCCACGGACGCGGCCGGGAACGTCTCGACCCTCGCCACGACGGGCTGGACGGTCAAGGCGCCGGCCCCGACGGCGCAGCGGGAGGACTTCACCGGCGACGGCAGGGCCGACCTCCTGGCCCGCGACACCCTCGGCCAGCTCTGGCTCTACCCCGGCAACGGCCGCGGCGGATGGCTGCCACGGACGC
>JACXUW010000470.1 GCA_014763705.1 Micrococcales bacterium
ACTTCGAGCTCGCCATCGCGGTGGCGATCGCGACCTTCGGGGTCACCTCCGGGCAGGCCCTGGCCGGCGTCGTCGGCCCCCTCATCGAGGTCCCCGCCCTCGTGGGGCTGGTCTACGTCAGCCTCTGGCTGCGCCGTCGCTACGCCCGCAGTGCCCCGACCACGGTGGCGCAGCGATGAGCAGCACGGACTCCCGGGTGTACGGCGACCTGGTGGACGACCTCACCTACTCCTACGAGGGTGTCTTCGGCCGCGAGACGGTGCAGGCGGCCGTCGAGGCCGCTCGCCGGACGCTCGAGCCCCGGGCCCGCGTCACGACCCACCTCCCGGTGCTCGTCGCCCGCCAGGCGCGTCAGGAGCTGATGGCGGCCGCGCAGGCCGACGGACGCATCGCCAAGCAGGTGCCCGAGCTGCTCTTCGTGTGCGTCCACAACGCCGGTCGTTCGCAGATGGCCGCCGCCCTGGCCGAGCACCTCTCCGCCCGACGCGTGCACGTGCGCTCGGCCGGGTCCGCCCCCGTCGCCGAGGTCAACCCGGTCGTCGTCGCTGCCCTCGAGGAGCGGGGGATCCCCCTGACCACTCCGTACCCGAAGCCGCTCTCCACCAGCGTGCTCCGTGCCGCCGACGTCATCGTCACGATGGGCTGCGGCGACGCCTGTCCGGTCTTCCCCGGCAAGCGCTACGAGGACTGGGACGTCGCGGACCCCGCCGGCCAGACCCTCGAGGTCGTCCGGGACATCCGCGACGACATCCAGGCCCGGGTCACCGCGCTGCTGCGCGACATCCTCCGCTGACCACCCTCCAGGAGCCCGACATGACCACCGCACCCGGCACCCGGCCCTCGGTGCTGTACGTCTGCGTCCACAACGCCGGCCGCTCCCAGATGGCCGCGGCCTACACCCGGCACCTGTCCGGAGGCGCCGTCGAGGTCCGCTCGGCAGGGTCCGAACCGGCCGACCGGGTCAACCCGGCCGCGGTCGCCGCGATGGCCGAGGAGGGCATCGACATCACGGCCGAGTCCCCGAAGGTGCTGACCACCGGGGCGGTGCAGGCCAGTGACGTCGTGATCACCATGGGCTGCGGAGACACCTGCCCGATCTTCCCGGGCACGCGGTACGAGGACTGGGAGCTTGAGGACCCCGCCGGCAAGGGGGTGGAGTCCGTGCGCCCGATCCGGGACGAGATCAGGTCCCGTGTGCTGGCGCTCCTGCACGAGCTCGGCGTCCCCGCGGTGGACGCCGGGGCGGGACCGCGCCGATGAGCACGACGCCCTCGGTGCTGTTCGTCTGCGTGAAGAACGGTGGCAAGTCGCGGATGGCCGAGGCCCTGATGCGCCGGCAGGCCGGTGACGCGGTCGAGGTCCACTCGGCCGGCACCGCGCCCGGCAGCGCGGTCAACGAGCTGTCGGCCGCCGCAGTGGCCGAGGTCGGGGCGGACCTGCGGGCCGGCGGGCCTCCGCGACCCGTCGACCCCGCGGTGCTCACCCGGGTCGACCGGGTCGTCCTCCTCGGCGACGAGGTCGGGCTCGAGCCGGTGCCCGGCATGCGCGGCACGATCGAGCGCTGGCGCACCGACGAGCCGTCCGAGCGCGGGATCGAGGGGATGGAGCGGATGCGCCTGGTGCGCGACGACATCGAGCGGCGCTGCGCGGCGCTCGCCCTCGAGCTCGGCGTGACGTCCTGACGGGTCGGCGTCAGCGGGAGGCGTCGAGGATGGCGGCCATCGAGGTCAGCGCGCCGGGCGCCACCGCGTAGTACACCCAGGTCCCCTGCTTGCGCGACGTGAGCAGGCCCGCCTCCCGCAGCTTCTTGAGGTGGTGCGAGACGGTCGGCTGGGCGACCCCGACGTCGAGCAGGTCGCACACGCACGCCTCGCCGCCCTCGGCGGCGGCCACCTTCGACATCAGGCGCAGCCGCACCGGGTCGGCGAGCGCCTTGAACATCACCGCCGCCGACTCGGCCTGCTCCGCGGACAGCTCCGAGGTCGTGATCGGCGGGCAGCACGGGACCACGAGGCTCTCTGCGGTGGGTGAGGTCACGCCCATATGTTGACAGACGTCGATATCTTGGGCAATGGTGCATACATCGACACATATCGAATCAAGGATGGAGCCATGACCCCGACCGCTGACACCCCTGCCGTCACGACGCTGCCCGTCGCCGTGGTCGGCGCCGGACCCGTCGTGCGCGGCTGGGGGCACGTCCGGGTGTTCTCGCGATGGGCCGAGCTGGTCGACCCCGCGGCTCGTCGCCTCCTCGAGACCACCGGCTGGGTCGCGCCCGAGCCCGAGTCGTACCCCACGGGCCTGGCCTGGGTGCGCGAGTACCTCCAGCCGCTCGCGGACGCCCTGGGCGAGCGGGTCCGGTTCGACCGCAGCGTCACCGGCGTGGCTCGGCGGGGTCGGGACCGCGTCGTCGACTCGGGTCGAGCCGAGCAGCCGCTCACGGTCCACACCCGCGCCTCCGACGGCCGCGAGGGCCGGGTCGCCGTGCGGGCCGTCCTCGACGCGTCGGGCACGGTGGGGCACCCCAACCCGCTCGGCAGCGACGGGTACCCGGCGGACGGGGAGGCCGCGGCGTCCGACCGGGTCGCCTACCGCGTCCCCGACC
>JACXUW010000471.1 GCA_014763705.1 Micrococcales bacterium
CTCCAGCTCGATGCCGAGGTCGGCCAGGTTGCGTTTGTAGGGCAGCAGGACCCGCTCGAATTCGGACTGCACCAGGAGGAACTCGAGTTTCACTGGCTTGCCCTGGGCATCGACCATGCGGTCGTTCTCGACATGCCAGCCAGCCTCGGTGAGCAACTGATAGGCGCGTCGCTGCTGCTCGCGGATGATGCCGTTGCCGTCGGTGACCGGCAGCTCGAACGGCTTCTCGAAGACTTCGTCGGGAATCTGGCCGCGCAGCGGTTCGAGCACCGCGAGCTCATCCTTGCCGGGCAGGCCGGAGGAGGCGAGCTCCGAGTTGTCGAAATAGCTGTGGGTACGGAAGTAGGCGCCGTTGAACAGCTGCCGGTTGGTCCATTCGAAGTCGAACAGCAGTGCCAGCGCTTCGCGGACCCGCCGGTCCTGCAGCAGCGGACGGCGGATGTTGAAGATGAAGCCCTGCATGCCGGTGGGGTTGTAGTTCGGAATTTCTTCCTTGATCAGGCGACCTTCGTGCACGGCGGGAATGTCGTAGGCGGTTGCCCAGTTCTTTGCGCTGGTTTCCTGCCAGTAGTCGAACTGTCCGGCCTTGAATGCCTGGAGGGCGACGGTGTTGTCGCGGTAGTGGCCGGTCGCGGGGTCGACCTCCCCGCTGCAGGTGATGAGGCGGAGCACCGGACCGGGCTGCGGACCGTAGACGAGCTCGGTCGGGAAGGCGTCCTTGGCGAACCGGCGGGCGGAGCGGACCGTGAAGTGCACGACGTCCCCGTCGCGCTGGACGACGTCGACGCGGGCGCCCGGGCGCAGCGCGCGCAGCCGGAAGAAGACGGCCGGCCCGTCGTGGGTGTCGACGTGCCCGGCGATGACGGCGGGCCCGCGCTGGCCGGGCGCTGGTGCCGTGGTCAGCCAGCCGGCACGCGCCGGGTCGGCGGGCACCTCCATCGTCCCGTCCCGGGCGATCCCGAGTTCGACGAGTCGGGTGTCGACCCCGATCGCCGGGATGCGCAGCCGGACCGGCCGGTCCCCCGACGTGACCTGCCGACCGGAGACCGGGACCGGCAGCGAGGCGTCGTTGCCGCCGGCCGAGCGAACCGCGTCCGCGTCCGGGACGTCCGGGGTGGGCCACTGGTCGACCGGTAGCGTCGCGAAGCCGGACGGCGTCGGGGACGGCGCGGGCCGCGCGGCGCCGGGCGCCGGGCCGCTCGAGCCCCCCGGGAGGCTCGCGGGGCCGGGACGGGCGGCGCCGACGGCCGCGACGCTGAGCCCGCCGACCACCGCGAGCACCGCCAACCCGGTGGCGAGCCGGACGAGGGACGGGGTCACCGCGCGCCGCGCACCGTCACGGCGCGCAGCCGTGGTCGCGCGGCGAGGACGAGCAGCGCCACCGCCCCGGCGCCGGCCACCCCGAGACCGCCGGCGACCGCAGGGGTCGTCGGCCGTACCGCGGCGCCGCCGAGGCCGGTCTGCACGCCGGCCGTCGGCGCGGTGGCCATCCCCTGGGCGTCGGACACCGGCTTGAGTGCGATGCCACCGTTGCCGTCGCCGAGGACGAACACGGTGTACGTGCCGCCGCTCGCGACGTCGACGCTGGCTCGCGCGGGGGCCGAGTCGGTCGTGGTCCCGGTCGTGGTGACCCGCAGCGTCCAGGTGCCCGCCGGGACCGTCCGGTACTCCGTCGGCGTGCCGTACGGCGCGTCCTCGGCGATGACCGGCCCGTTCTCGGCCCGGATGGTGGTGCCGGAGGCGTCGGGGAGCGCCGGCAGCAGCCGTACCCGGGCGGTGCCCGCCGCGGGCGTCACCGGCACGTCGGTGATGGCGGCGACGCGGGGGTCCTTCCTGGTCCCCCCGAGGGCGGCCAGCGTCACGGCCACGCCGGCGCGCGCCTCGAAGGTGCCGGTGAGCACCGGCGGGCCACCGGTGCCGGAACCGACCGGGCGGATGGTCACCGCGTACACCCCGGCCGGGACCTGGCGGTACTCGCCGATGCCGCCGTACCCGACGGCGGGCTCGAGGACGCGGGTCGCCCCCTCCGCCATCGCCTCCGGGATGCTCCCGGCCGGGACGCCGGAGAGCGCCGAGCCGGAGAAGGGCACGAGCCGGATGGTCATCGTGCCGACGCCGGGCACGAGGTGCGCGGCCCGGACCCACGCCGTCGACGCGGCCGCGCGGACCGGACCGGCCGTCGCCGGACCCGGCACGAGGAGGGTGGTGGCGGCGACGGCGACGAGGGCCGCCACGACGGCGGCCGGCAGGTGGAGGCGCGGTCGGCCTCGGCGGGTTCGCGGCTCCATGGGTCGTCCTCTCGGTGTGGCCCCGCCGGGTGGTCGGGGCGACGTGGTGGGTCAGGTCGTGGTGTCCGGGAAGGTGAGGACGAGGGCGGAGCCGTCGCCGACGTCGGAGACGTACTCGACGGCGGGCCGGAAGATGCCCTGCTGCGCGCCGAGCATCCGGACGACGGCGGCGGTCGCGGGCCCGTCGCGCTGCACGGTGGCGCCGTCGAGGCGGTCGATGCGCACCGAGCGCAACGGGCCGGACCCCTCGGCGGCGGCGTCCCGGAAGGAGTCGACGCCGAGGTCGAGCGTGTCGGCGAGGGTGGCGAGGGTGGCG
>JACXUW010000472.1 GCA_014763705.1 Micrococcales bacterium
CCCCCACGGCGACGACCTCGCCGACGACGAGCCCCTCCCCCAGCGCCACCACCACGTCGGCGCCGGCCACCGCCCTCGCGGCCCTCCCGGTCTACCTCGTCGCCCCGAACGACCCCGCGCTGCGGCGGTACCGCCTCTACCGCGAGTGGCTCAACGCACCCGGCGTGACGCGTGACGCCACGCCGACGGCCCGCGCCGAGGCGGCGGTCGCCCTCGCCATCGCCGGCCAGGCGCCGCACGCCGACGGCTACGTCCGGTCCTGGGGCGGAGTCCGGCTGGTGGCCGTGGCCCTCGCACCGTCGGGGATCACGGTCACGCTCAGCGGTGCCGGACCGACTGGGTTCAGTGCGGACGTGGAGCGGGTCAGCGTCCAGCAGCTCGTCTGGACCGTCCAGGCCGCTGCGGGGTCGAGCGCACCGGTGCGTTTCGTGCTCGCCGACGGCGCCACCGAGCTCTTCCCCGGGCTCCCGACGAGCCGCACCTACGACCGACCCGCGGCCCGTACCGACTACGGCGCCGACCTCGCGTCCCTCTGGGTGACCTCCCCGACGCGGGCGCAGGTGCTGCCGGCCGGTCCCGTGACCGCGCGCGGCGAGGCCTCCGCGTTCGAGGCGACCTTCCGCTGGGAGCTGCTGCGCGACGGTGCCGTCCTGCGCTCGGGCTCGGTGATGGCGAGCATCGGCGCGCCGGACCGCGGGACGTGGTCGCTGTCGCTCGGCCGTCTCGGCGCGGGCTCGTACGTCCTCCACCTCGTGGAGGACAGCATGGCCGACGGCACGACCGTCGTGGCCGAGACGAGCCAGCCCTTCACGGTCCGCTGAGCGGAGCCGTCAGCGCCAGCGCGACGCCGCGCTGAGCACCGCGAGCGCGGCCGGCCCCGCGCTCGAGGCGCGCAGCACGGTGGGTCCGAGCCGCACGCTGCGCGCGCCCGCCGCCTCGAGCGCCGCGACCTCCTCGGGCGCGATGCCGCCCTCCGGTCCGACGACGAGGAGCACGTCCCCGGACTCCGGCAGCCGGACGGCCGCCAGCGGCGCGTCGGCGTCCTCGTGGAGGACGAGCACGAGGGCGCCGCCGCGGGCCCGCGCCACGAGGTCGGGCGTCGTCGCCGTCGGGGCGAGCACCGGCCGACGGGTGCGGCGCGACTGCTTGGTCGCGGCCACGAGGACGGCGTCCCACTTGCCGCGGGCCTTCTCGCCGCGCTCTCCCCGCCACTGGACGATGCTGCGGGCCGCCTGCCACGGCACGACCTCGTCGACCCCGCACTCGGTCGCCGCCTCGACCGCCTGGTCGTCGCGGTCGCCCTTGGCGAGCGCCTGGACGAGGACGAACCGCGGCGACGGCTCGGGCTCGTCCCGCACGGTGTCCACGCGCAGGTCGAGGACGTCGCGACCGACCTCGACCACCTCGCCCTCGACCGAGCGGCCGAGCCCGTCGGCGAGGACGAGCCGCTCCCCGACCCGGGTGCGGCGCACCGCGACCGCGTGCCGGCCCTCGGCGCCGTCCAGGCGCACGAGCGCCCCCGGCCGGGTGCCGGCCAGCGAGCCCTCGGGCACGAGGTGGACGGGCAGGGTCATCGTGCCGGGAGGTCAGCGGGCCTTGAAGGCGTCGCGGAGCTTGCCGAACAGGCCACCCTCCGCCGGATTGGCCACCCGCCCCTGCGGGCGCTCCTCACCGCGGGCCACCGCGAGCCGGCGGAGCAGCTCCTCCTGCTCCTCGTCCAGCCGGGTCGGCGTCTGCACGGCGGTGTGCACGACGACGTCGCCGCGCCCGCCACCGCGCAGGTGGGTGACGCCGAGGCCGCGCAGCGTGATGGTGTCGCCGGACTGCGTACCGCGGCGCACGTCGAGCTCCTGCGGCCCGTCGAAGGTGTCGAGCGAGAGGGAGGCGCCGAGCGCGGCCGCCGTCATCGGCAGCTCGATGCTGGCGTGGAGGTCGTCGCCACGGCGCTGGAAGACCGGGTGCCGGCGCACGGCCACCTCGACGTAGAGGTCACCGGCCGGGCCTGCGCCCGGGCCGACCTCGCCCTCACCGGCCAGCTGGATGCGGGTGCCGGTGTCGACGCCCGCCGGGACCTTGAGGGTGAGGGTGCGGCGGGTCCGGACCCGCCCGTCGCCGCTGCACTCGTAGCAGGGGTCGGTGATGATCTGGCCGAAGCCCTGGCAGGTCATGCACGGACGGGTGGTCATCACCTGGCCGAGGAAGCTGCGCTGCACCTGACGGATCTCGCCGCGGCCCTCGCAGACGTCGCAGGTGCGCGCGCCGGTCCCGGGCTGGCGGCCGTCGCCGTGGCAGGTCGAGCAGACCACCGCGGTGTCGATGGTCAGCTCCTTCTCGCCACCGAACACGGCGTCCCCGAGGTCGATGTCGAGCCGAACCAGCGCGTCCTGGCCGCGGGCGGTCCGCGAGCGCGGGCCGGCGGCGGCGCCCGGCCCGGCCCCGCCGAAGAACGCGTCCATGATGTCGCTGAAGGAGAAGCCCTGCCCGAAGCTCGCCGCGCCGTTCGAGTACGGGTCGGCCCCCATGTCGTACTGCCGGCGCTTGTCGGCGTCGGAGAGCACGTCGTAGGCCTGCGAGACCTTCTTGAACTGCTCCTCGGCCTCCG
>JACXUW010000473.1 GCA_014763705.1 Micrococcales bacterium
CCGCGGCGGCCAGGGCCCGGTGGTCGCGCAGCCGGCCGTCGGCCGCGGGGTACTGGACGAGGACACCGAACACCTCCCGGCCGCCGGCGGCCTCGCGCAGCGCCTCGGCGCTCGCGACGTCGGAGAGGTCGGCGACGACGACGTCGAGCCCGAGCGGCAGGGCGCGGGTGCGCACGACCCCGAGGGTCTGCGGGAAGACGGCGGCGTCGACGAGGAGGACGGCGTCGGCGGCGACCTTCGAGGAGCGCCGCATCAGCGTCATCGCCTCGGCCGCCGCCGTGGCCTCGTCGAGGAGCGAGGCGCCCGCCGTCGGGAGCCCGGTGAGGTCGGCGACGACGGTCTGGAAGTTGAGCAGCGCCTCGAGCCGGCCCTGCGAGATCTCCGGCTGGTACGGGGTGTAGGCGGTGTACCAGGCCGGGTTCTCCAGGACGTTGCGCTGGATGACCGCAGGCGTCAGCGTGCCGTAGTAGCCGAGACCGATGAGCGAGGGGACGACGCGGTTGCGGGCCGCGACCTCGCGCAGCTCGGCGACGACGGCCGCCTCGGACCCGGCGGGCTGGACGTCGAGGTCTCCCTCGAACCGGATGCCCCCGGGGACGGCGGTCGTGACGAGGTCCTCGAGGGACTCACGGCCGACGACCTTGAGCATCCCCGCGAGGTCGGACTCGCGGGGGCCGATGTGGCGGGCGGCGAAGGCGGGACGGGCGGGCGTGCTCACGAAGGTCCTCCGGAGGCAGACGGTGACGGCGTCCTCCCCCTCTGTCGGAGCGCGTGTCCCTCCAGAGGTGCCTGTCCCGCGCGGTCCCTTGCGCCTGAGAGGTTCTGGGGAGAATTGCCCCTTCGGCGCCCCGGCCTGCTGTGCCGAGGACTCTCCCGCACGGTGTGAGCGGCACCCTCAACCTACCACCGGCGGGGCCGGTGGACCGGTGCTGCGGGCCTTAGGCCAGGCGCGCGGCGCGACGGGCGCCGAGCTCGTCGTCGGGGTGCAGCGCCTCGGCGCCGCCCTCCCCCTCCGCACGCTCGCTCGGCAGGTCGGAGAGCGTGCCCTCGACCTCGCGCCAGACCTTGCCGACGGCGATGCCGAAGACGCCCTGCCCGCCCTGCAGGAGGTCGATGACCTCGTCGGTGGAGGTGCACTCGTAGACCGAGGCGCCGTCGCTCATGAGGGTGATGCCGGCGAGGTCCTCGACCCCGCGAGCCCGCAGCACGGTGATGGCGCCACGGATCTGCTGGAGCGAGACGCCGGTGTCGAGGAGGCGCTTGACCACCTTGAGCACGAGGATGTCGCGGAAGCCGTAGAGGCGCTGGGTGCCGGAGCCGCCGGCCGCACGGACCGAGGGCTCGACGAGCCCGGTGCGTGCCCAGTAGTCGAGCTGGCGGTAGGTGATGCCGGCCGCCTTGCACGCCGTCGGGCCGCGGTAGCCGACCTCGTCGTCGAGCTCGGGCAGGTCGTCGGCGAACAGGACGCCCTGCGCGACGGTGGGTGCGGGACGACCGCCCTGCCGCGCTTCTCCCGTGGAGCTCACGCCTACCTCCTGGTGCTGCCGACGTCTCTGGCCGACTGTACGCCGGGAAATGACACCGGCGTCACTCCCTCGGTCACTTCTGTGACTGGTGTGACAGTAGAGACGGATGTGACAGTGGTCAACGACCGTCGACCCGGCACGCTCACCGGCGTGTCGCGGCGCGCGGGGCGGTCGGCACGCGCGAGGCGGTCTCAGGACTCCGGGTCGGTGTCGAAGTCGTCGGCCGAGACCTGGTCGAGGAACTCCTTGAACTTCTCGACCTCGTCGTCCTCGGTCTCGGCCATCTCGACCCCGGCCTCGTCGAGCAGCTCGTCCTCGGCGACGATCTCGGCGCCCGCCCGCAGGGCGAGGGCGATGGCGTCGGACGAGCGCGAGTCGACGTCGGTGCCCCCGGCCTGCGCGCCGCCGTCGATGTCGAGGACGGCGTGGAAGGCGCCGTCGCGCAGCGCGACGATGCGGACCCGGGTCAGGGTGTGGCCGAGGTCGTCGATGACCGACCGGAGCAGGTCGTGGGTCAACGGCCGGGGCGGCACGACGCCCTGCTGGGCGTAGGCGATGGCGGTGGCCTCGGCCGCCCCGATCCAGATCGGCAGGTAGCGCAGCCCGTCGCGCTCACGGAGCAGCACGATCGGCTGGTTGTTCGGCATCTCGACCCGGACCCCGAGCACGTCCATGACCTTCACACGGCCACCGTACCCCGCTCCCCCGCAGCGGTGTCGGGCGCCGGGTCCGGTCCGTCAGCCGCCGGCCGCGAGACCGCCGCGGACGAGCGCGGCGTGGAGGGCGAGGACCAGGTGGGTCACCTCGGCCGCCGCGCGCCGGCCGTCCGCCCCGCGGAGGGTGCCGGTCACCTGCTCGACGAGCCCGACCTCGCGGTCGGCGGCCGTCCGGGCGCCGCGCAGGTGCCGCGCCTGCACCCCGTAGCGCGCGAGGCCGGCGGCGGCCCGCGCCGCCCGCAGGTCGTCGGCGCCGTGCAGCCCGTCGGCGTCCGGGCGCAGCAGGCCGTGGTCGAGCAGGTCGGCGACGGCGGGGTCGTCGAGCCCGGCGGCGGTCGCGAGCTCGGCCCGGGT
>JACXUW010000474.1 GCA_014763705.1 Micrococcales bacterium
GTCGTCAGCTTGTCCCGGTGGTCGGCGAGCCCGTCGCGCAGCAGCGAGCGCTGGTAGGCCACCGCCTCGGGCGCGACGAGGTGGGCCACGACGTCGTCGGTCCCGGCCCACGCGAACCGCGTCGCGAGCGACGGGGAGTCGGCGTACCAGCTCGTGACGACCGGTCGCAGGTCGGCGGCGGCGTCCTGCGGGACGACGAGGAAGCCGGTGCCCTTCGGCAGGTGCAGCCACTTGTGCAGCGTGAGGCAGACGTACTGCCCCGGGCGGTCGGCGGGCAGGGGCAGCTGGCCGGCGGTGTGGGCGCCGTCGACGACGAACGCGACCCCGCGCCGCGCGAGCTCGCTGCCGAGCCGGTCGACGTCGTTGACGTGCGACCACGGCGAGGAGACGTGGCTGACGACGACGGCGCGGGTCCGCGCGCCGCACGCCCCGAGGACGCGCTCGACGAGCCCGCGGTGGCGACCGTCGACGACCTCCACCTCGACGCCACGGGTGGCGAGGAGCCGGGAGAGGACGACGGTCGCCTCGTACTCCCGCGAGGTCGTCACGACGTGGTCGCCCGGTCCGAGCCCGAGGTGGTCGACGGCGGTCTGCATCGCCGTCGTCGAGTTGCGCACGAAGACACCGCGGTCCCCCGCGACACCGAGGTGCTCGCACACCGCGCGGCGGGACTCCTCGAGGAGGGGGAAGAGCCGACGGTGGTAGAAGTCCGGGAAGTCGTGCTCGGCCTCGGTCCGCAGCGCGCGGGCGGCCTCGAGCACCGGCCGGGGCGTCGCGCCGAACGAACCGTGGTTGAGGAAGGTCCGGCCCGGGGCCAGTGCGTAGTCGTCCCGTCGGTCCATGACGCCATCCTGACCCGCGGGGCGTCCTCCGGCCCGCCGGGAGGACGGACCGAAAGGAGTCCGTAGCCTCCGCCGTCCGCCGAACGGACGCCCGGGCGAGGTCGTGACAAATGCCACGGACACCCCGGGCACCGCCGTCGTAACGTCCCGCTGTCGGACCCGTCCCCGGAGACGGACCGGTCGCAGCACGTCACCGCCCCCACCGTGACCCGGGGCGGGGGTCGTCCCCGACGACCCGGACGCCGCGCGGCCGGGGAGCGACGCGGCACCACCTGTCCTCGTGCCGTGCGCCGGCCGGACCCCGCGCGCCCCGCGGGGTCCGGCCCCTGACCCTCCCGGGGCCTGACCGGCCGACCGGGACGGAATACCCGCTGCCGGTGCGGTGCTGGACCGGACATGACGGTTCCCCGCATCACGCTCAACGACGGCACGACCATCCCCCAGCTCGGGTTCGGGGTCTTCCAGATCGACCCCTCCGACACCGCCGAGGCGGTGACGCGGGCCCTCGAGATCGGCTACCGGCACATCGACACCGCCGAGATGTACGGCAACGAGGCGGAGGTCGGTGAGGCGATCCGTGCCTCCGGCCTCCCGCGCGAGGAGGTGTACGTCACCTCCAAGCTCAACAACGGCTTCCACCGCCCGGAGGATGCGAAGCGCGCCTTCGGCGAGACCCTCGAGAAGCTCGGGCTCGACCGGATCGACCTCTTCCTGATCCACTGGCCGCTGCCGACCCGCTACGACGGCGACTTCGTCTCGACGTGGCGGACGATGGCCTCCTTCGTCGAGGACGGCCGTGCGGCCTCGGTCGGCGTCTCGAACTTCCAGCCCGCCCACCTGCAGCGGATCGTCGACGAGACCGGCGTCGTCCCGGCGGTCAACCAGGTCGAGGTGCACCCATACTTCGGCAACGAGTCGGTGCGCGCGGCCAACGCCGAGCACGGTGTCGCCACCGAGGCGTGGTCCCCCATCGCCCAGGGCAGCGTGCTCGACGAGCCGGTGCTCACCGCCATCGCCGAGGACAAGGGAGTCACGCCGGCCCAGGTCGCGCTGCGCTGGCACGTCGAGCGCGGCGACATCGTCTTCCCGAAGTCGGTGACCCCGGAGCGCATCCGCGAGAACTTCGAGATCTTCGGCTTCTCGCTGACCCCGGACGAGGTCACCCGTATCTCCGCGCTCGACCGCGGCGAGGACGGCCGGACCGGCCCGAACCCGGACGTGTTCGACTACATCCCGGACTGACCCCCGGCGTCGCAGGGCCCGGCTCCGTCGAGGAGCCGGGCCCTCGTCACGCCCGGGCGAGCAGGTCGCCGTGGACGACGACGAACCACCCGTCCGGCGCGTCCACCCACTGTCGCCACGCGCCGGCGATCGCGTCGAGGTCGGCTGCGCTGCACCGGTCCTCGCGCACCAGCTGGTCGGCCAGCGCCGACCCCGTGATGCGGTCGGCCCACATCCCGCCCCAGGACGCCCGGTCCTCGGGAGTCGCGAAGCACCACGTCGAGGCGCCGACCTGGGGGTCCGGGAAGCCGGCGGCCCGGGCCCAGCCGAGGAGCCGCCGCCCCGCGTCGGGCTCGCCACCGTTGGCCCGGGCGGCCTCCTCGTAGAGGGCGAGCCAGCGGTCGAGCAGCGGCACTGCGGGCCACCACGCGAACGCCGCGTAGTCGGCGTCCCGGGCGGCGACGAGGCCGCCGGGCCGGCAGACCCGCCGCATCTCGGCGAGGGCGCGCACCGGGTCCGCGACGTGCTGG
>JACXUW010000475.1 GCA_014763705.1 Micrococcales bacterium
CGCCGGCCGGCCTCGCGCTCGCCGCGGACCAGCTGGTCGTAGGTGACGACCATCGGGTGGTCGATCCCCGGGATGTCGGGCAGCCGCGGCGCGACCCCGGTGGCGACGACGACGTCGTCGACCCCTGCGGCGACCAGCGCGTCGGCGTCCGCCCACGTCGAGAGCCGCACCCGCACCCCGAGCACCTCGAGGCGCCGCGTGAAGTAGCGGATGGTCTCCGAGAACTCCTCCTTGCCGGGGATCCGCATCGCGATGTCGAACTGCCCGCCGAGGTGGTCGCGGGCCTCGAGCAGCTCGACGTCGTGCCCGCGCTCGGCGGCGGTGACCGCGGCGGCCATCCCGGCCGGACCTCCGCCGACGACGGCCACCCTGCGCCGCACCGGGGCCGGCCCGATGACGAGCTCGGTCTCGTGCGCCGCTCGCGGGTTGACCATGCAGGTCGCCCGCTGCTTGACGAAGGTGTGGTCGAGGCACGCCTGGTTGCAGGCGATGCACGTGTTGATCTCGTCGGCCCGCCCCGCGGCGGCCTTGGCGACGAACTCGGGGTCGGCGAGGAAGGGCCGGGCGAGCGACACGAGGTCGGCACCCCCGGCGAGCACCGACTCGGCGACCTCCGGGGTGTTGATCCGGTTCGTCGCGACGACCGGGATGCCGACGTGCTCGCGCAGCCGGCCGGCGTACTCGGCGAACGCGGCCCGCGGCACCGACGTGACGATGGTGGGGACGCGGGCCTCGTGCCAGCCGATCCCGAGGTTGAGGATGCTCGCGCCCGCGGCCTCCACCTCGCGGGCCAGCGCGGTCACCTCCTCCCAGGTCTGGCCGTCCTCGACGAGGTCGAGGACCGAGATGCGGTAGACGAGGAGGAAGTCGGGGCCGGCCGCCTCGCGCACCGCTCGGACCACCTCGACCGCGAAGCGGCGCCGGTTCTCGGGGCTGCCGCCCCAGCGGTCGGTGCGGTGGTTGGTGCGGGGCGCGAGGAACTGGTTGACGAGGTACCCCTCGGACCCCATCACCTCGACGCCGTCGTAGCCGGCCTCGCGGGCCAGCCGGGCGGCGCGCGCGAAGCCGCGGACCTGGCGCCGGACGCCCCGGTCCGACAGCGCCCGCGGCCGGAACCGGCTGATCGGGCTCTTGAGCGCCGACGGCGCGACGCACCACGGGGTGAACGCGTACCGGCCGGCGTGGAGCAGCTGGAGGGCCACCCGTCCGCCGGCCGCGTGCACGGCCTCGGTGACCAGCCGGTGGCGGGCCAGCTCGCGCCGGCTGGTCAGCTTCGAGGCGCCCGGGTAGAGGACGCCCTCGAGGGTGGGGGCGAAACCGCCGGTGACGATGAGCGACGCACCGCCGCGGGCCCGCTCGGCGAGGAAGGCCGCCAGTTTCGGGAAGTCGCGGGCGCGGTCCTCGAGACCGGTGTGCATCGACCCCATGACGACCCGGTTCGGCAGCGTCACGTGGCCGAGGTCGAGCGGGGCGAGCAGGTGGGGGTAGTCGCTCATCGGGCCTTCCTCGTCGGGCCCGGCACGCTCGCGGCTGGTGGCGCTCAGTGCCGGCGGCGCCACCAGCGGCGCCTCGGCCGAGCCTCCCCCGTGGTTACCGGCGGGTCAACCTCGGGCGGCTGTGAGGCTGCTCGCAGCACCCGCCACCGCTCGACCATCTCGTCGACGTCGACGGTCGGGGCGACCAGCTGGGGCATCCGGGGCTCGGCCGGACGCAGGCGGTCGCGGCGGACCCGGAGGTTGAAGTCCTCGAGCACGGTGCGCACCGACTCCTCGGTGCGCAGCTCGAGGAGCGACTCCGGGAAGGTCGCGGCCTCCTTGCGCAGCGCCACCGCCGGCGGCAGCGCGCCGGTGAAGTCGATCCGCTCCCGCTCGGCGAGCTGCCGCACCCACCACATCGGGTCGTCGGTACCGGTCAGCCGCAACGGCTTACCGGCCCCCGGCAGGTTATCGAACTCCCCGCGTTCCTGGGCCTCGCGGATCGCCCGTTCGACGGGTGACTCGTAGCGGGGCCGCTCCACCATGCCCCCAGTCTCACAAACGGACCCGGTCGACGGGGCCCGGACCTCACCGCGGTGTGCCGAAGTCCTGCGTCCAGTAGGGGCGGTGACCGGTGGCGGCGCTCCGGGCGACCCCCACGCCCAGCTGGGTCAGCCGGCAGTCGAGGATGTTCGCGCGGTGGCCGGCGGAGGACATCCAGGAGGCGACCACGGCGGCCGGCGTGGGCTGGCCGGTGGCGATGTTCTCCGCGACCCGCGACCACGCGTACCCGGCCGCGGTGATCCGCGCGGAGAAGGTCCGGCCGTCCCGGCTCGTGTGCGAGAAGTAGTCGTGCGTGGCCATGTCGGTGCTGTGCGCGACCGCGGCGCTCGCGAGCTTCGCGCTCCAGGCGAGCGGGGCGCAGCCGGCGTCCGCGCGCTCGGCGTTGGTCAGCCGGAGGACCTGCTGGGCCTCGCTCGTCGACGTCGTCGCCGCCGGCGGGGTGGTCGCGGCCGGGCGGGTGCTGCGGGTCGGCGCGGGCGTGGCGGGGCGCTTGGCGGCGACGGTCGTCCGGGTGGGAGTGGCCGTGCGGGTCGGGGTCGGCGTCCGGGACGCGG